>JBLHPB010000047.1:0-18481 GCA_047624025.1 Zhongshania sp. | reverse complement strand
GGCAAAAACACCCACCATCAGGCTGAGACTGTATTTAAAGCCTTCGGCCGCGCTTTGCGTATGGCCTTACAGGCTGATGAGCGTATGAGCGGTATGATGCCGTCTACCAAAGGTAGTCTCTAGGAATTTTGCTATGAGTAAGTCTTCCGTTGCCGTCATTGATTACGGCATGGGTAATTTACACTCGGTGGCCAGTGCCCTCGAGAAAGTGGGCGATGGCGTCAAAGTTATTGTCACCGACTGCCCAGAAACTATATTGAATGCTGATCGGATAATTTTCCCCGGTGTTGGTGCTATTCGCGACTGCATGGCTGAATTGAAAAGCCGAGGCCTCGACGAGGTGATTCAAGAAGTGGCTGCGCAAAAACCACTACTGGGTATTTGTTTGGGTATGCAGGCCCTGCTGGAAAGCAGCGAAGAGAATGGCGGCATCGAGTGCCTAGATGTTTTACCGGGTCAGGTGAAATTCTTCGGTAGCGATTTATGCGATCAGGATGGCGGCCGCCTGAAAGTCCCGCACATGGGCTGGAATAACGTTAGTCAAGTTATTGAGCATCCGCTGTGGGCGGGAATCCCTGATGCCAGTCGTTTTTACTTTGTACATAGCTATTACGTAGACGCGCCAGATTTTGTGGCGGGCAGTTGCGATTATGGTGTACAGGTTCACGCGGCGTTGGCTTGCGATAATGTTTTTGCAGTTCAGTTTCACCCGGAAAAAAGTGGTGATATGGGGCTGCGTCTGTTGAGCAATTTTTTAAACTGGGATCGCCCTGCGGCCTTTTTCCCCGTTTCTGACTAAATTTAAGATTAGGTTTTACTATGCTGATTATTCCTGCGATTGATTTAAAAGACGGCCACTGTGTGCGCCTGCGTCAGGGCGAAATGGATGATGCCACCGTGTATGGCAGCGATCCGGTTGAAATGGCCGCACGCTGGGTGGCCGAGGGTTGCCGTCGTTTACATCTGGTTGATCTCAATGGTGCGTTTGAAGGCAAGCCTGTTAATGGCGAGGCGGTAACCGCCATCGCCAAGGCCTATCCGAATTTACCTATTCAAATTGGTGGTGGTATTCGTTCGCTGGATACCATCGAGAAGTATCTCGATGCTGGCGTGAATTACGTCATTATCGGCACCAAGGCGGTGAAAGAGCCGAAATTTGTGGCTGAGGCCTGTAAGGCTTTTCCGGGTTCAGTGATTGTTGGTCTGGATGCCAAAGACGGTTTGGTGGCCACCGATGGTTGGGCAGAAGTGTCTACGCTGCTCGCCACTGAGTTGGCTAAGCGCTTTGAACAAGACGGCGTAGATTCGATTGTGTACACCGATATTGCCCGCGACGGTATGATGCAGGGTGTCAATATTGACGCTACCGTAGCCCTAGCCAAGGCGTGTGGGTTGCCGGTTATCGCTTCAGGCGGCGTGACCAATATGGATGATATTCACGCTCTGCAAGCAGTGGCTGATGCGGGAATTCTCGGCGCTATTACTGGCCGAGCTATTTATGAAGGTCAACTCGATTTACGCGAAGCCCAACGCTATTGCGATAGTTATAGGTAACAGGAAAACACAATGGCTCTGGCAAAACGTATTATTCCCTGCCTGGATGTGGATAAAGGCCGCGTTGTTAAAGGCGTGAACTTTGTGGGTATTCGCGACGCTGGTGATCCGGTTGAAGTGGCTAAACGCTATAACGAACAGGGCGCCGACGAAATCACCTTTTTGGACATTACCGCCACTCACGAAGGCAGAGAGACCACCGCGCACATCGTAGAGCAGATTGCCGCCGAGGTATTTATTCCGCTGACAGTTGGCGGCGGCATTCGTGAGATTAGAGATATTCGCGCCATGCTCAATGCCGGTGCCGATAAGGTGGGTATTAACTCTGCCGCCATCCACCGCCCAGATTTTGTCAAAGAAGCCGCAGACCGCTTTGGCTCTCAGTGTATTGTGATTGCCATTGATGCCAAACGGGTTGCTGATGAGGCTGACGGTCGTCCGCGCTGGGAAATTTTCACCCACGGTGGTCGTAAGCCAACCGGAATCAATGCGGTGGAGTGGGCGATTAAAATGGTGCAAAACGGTGCCGGTGAGGTGCTGTTGACGAGTATGGATGGCGATGGCACTAAGGCTGGTTATGATTTGGCTTTAACCCGTGCGATTTCCGAAGCGGTGCCGGTGCCAGTGATTGCCTCTGGCGGAGTCGGTAACCTCGACCATATGGTTGCGGGCATTAAAGAAGGCATGGCTGACGCCGTGTTGGCGGCCAGTATTTTTCATTTTGGTGAGTTCACGGTGCCTGAGGCAAAAGCCTATATGGCGGCGCGGGGTATAGAAGTTCGTTTGTAGTTTTCTTTAAAAACTCTGTGGCGGCTTGCATAAACTGCCACTGAGTTTTTGAGGCTTTATTCAGTCGTGGCTTCTTTCAAAGCTTTCTTGGCGCTGGCCATAATATTTAAGCCCTTCAATAGATTTAGCGCTTCATAGAGTTGGTTGTCAGTGGCGGCGAGTTCGCTACTATCGCGCTGTTCTTTTTTGCGACTATTACTATCGCTTTCTGCGCCATTGCCTTCGCCGCGGCCAAGGTGGCCGGCCAGATCGGCCTCGGTTACTTGCATACCTACTTTCAATGTTTCAATTCGGGCTTTTTCAACCACGATGTCGGGAATGATTCCTTGGGCCTGAATCGAGCGGCCGCTGGGAGTGTAATAACGTGCGGTGGTCAGCTTGATTGCGCTCTCTTCGGATAAGGGCAGGACAGTTTGCACTGAGCCTTTACCAAAACTCTGGGTGCCCACAATGATGGCGCGGCGGTGATCTTGTAGTGCACCGGCAACAATTTCAGAGGCCGAGGCGGAGCCACCATTGATCAGTACCGCCATGGGAGTGTCGTCGGCAGGTGAGGAGCTGCTGGCCATAAAGCGGCTATAGGCATTGGGCAGGCGGCCTTCGGTATAGACAATCAGGCCATCGTTAATAAATTCATCCACCACCTGTACCGAAGCTTGTAACAGGCCGCCAGGATTATTACGTAAATCCAATATCAGTCCGGCTAGAGGCTCGCGCCCAGCCTTGAGTTTGGCCAATTCTTTTTTTAGGTCTTTGCCGGTGCGGCTTTGAAACTGCGAGATACGAATATAGCCATAACCAGGCTGGAGCACTTCGCTGCGTACACTAGCAACGGTAATAACATCGCGTTTGAGTTTGATGTCAAAGGGTGCGCTGATGCCGTTGCGTAAAATAGTCAGCACAATTTTACTGCCTGCTGGACCGCGCATTAGGGTGACGGATTCTTCCAAGCTAAGGCCTTTAATAGGCTTGCTGTCGATCTGAATGATGAGGTCGCCGGTTTGGATGCCGGCGCGCTGGGCGGGGGTGTCATCTATGGGCGTGACCACTTTGATAAAGCCGTTTTCCATACCGACTTCTATGCCCAGGCCGCCAAATTCGCCGGTGGTGTGGTTTTGCAGGTCTTCAAAAGAGCTGGCGTCGAGGTAATCAGAGTGAGGGTCGAGCCCGCTGAGCATGCCGCGAATGGCATTTTCCAGCAGGGTTTTGTCGTCGACCTCTTCAACGTAGCTGACTCTTATCTGATTAAAGACATCGGCAAAATTGCGCAGTGACTGCAGTGGCAACTGGCCTTTAGGCTGGCCATCACTGCTTGTTTCTTGGCTGATAACGGCTTCTGCCAGCAGCGGAGAGCTGGGCGTGGCCAGAATTATTAGCATGAGCGATGCAAGGCTTAAACGAAACATATCAGGCATATAGGGTATTCCCAGAACAATCCTTGAGCGAAACTTAATTGTATATTGCTTTAGCGGTGATTGCTGTCAACTTTAGCGGCACCAGCTGCGTGGATCGCTAGGCTGGCCCTTGTATCGTATTTCAAAATACAGTCCCGCTTGGCGCTGACCGCCACTATTACCAACAGTGGCAATACCTTCGCCGCCGCGAACCCAGTCGCCTTCGGCGCGCAGTAGGCTTTGATTGTGGGCATAAAGGCTGAGGTAGTCGCCGCCATGATCAACAATAATCAGTAGGCCGGCACCGCGTAGCCAATCGGAAAATACTATCCGACCATTATGGATGGCTTTGACGGTATCGCCTTCATTCCCCGCTATCTGAATGCCTTGCCAAGTGACGCTACTGCCATGTCGTGAAGAGCCATAGCGATTTAACAGTTTGCCAGTAATTGGCCACGGCATTTTGCCGCGCAGCGCCTTAAAGGGTTGGTAGCTGGCGGGCATGGCAATATTGGTGATTTCCCGTTCAACAGCTTGTAAGACTTCCTCTAAGCTTTTACGTTCATTATCCAGCTTGCCAATTGAGCTGGCATTAATCTTGATGTCGCTATCCAAGCTGGCAAGGGTTTTATTGCGTTGCTGTTTTTGCTGCTGTAACTGCTGTTCCTGCTTGGCCAATTCGCGACGGGTGATTTCAAGTGCGTCGGTTTCGCGGGTGATGGCGGGCTTGACTGCGTCGAGGGCTTGTAAAGTGTTGCGGTATTTGCGCATTTCTTCACTGCGGGCGCGATTAAAATAGTCGAAATAGGTCAGGCTGCGGCTAAGCTTTTCTGGGTTTTCCTGATTGAGTAGCATTTTCAACTGGCTCTCTTTGCCCAGGGTATAGGCTTTGCGGACATGCTCGGCAATCAGCTTCTTTTGCTGTATCTGCTGCTGATAAAGCTGCTGCTGTTGGCGTGCCAGGGCTGACAACCTAGATTGCTGCTGAGCTTGCTTGTTCTTATTTCGATGTAGTTTTGCGGCGAGTTGGCCAATATTTTTTTCAATGCTTTGCAGTGCTTTGGCGGCACTGCTGCGCTGAGTTTGCTGGCTGCTGAGGGATTTTTTAAGTCCCTGAATTTTTTTGTTTAGGGTATTTAGCTGTTGCTGCGTTGCCGTGTTGTCTTCCGCTGCCACTGTGCTGGCGAGCAATAGTATGGCCAGTGCAGTGAGGCGAAATTTAGCGAATTTACGCAAGGTTTTTATCGCTCTATACGTTTGTTAATAGATTGTGGCCGGTCATTTCGCCGGGTTGCTCAACGCCCATAAGTGCCAGCATGGTTGGTGCAATATCAGCAAGGCGGCCGCCGCTAGCCTGGCATTCCACCTTGCGGGCACCAACATAGACCAGTGGCACCAGTTCAGTGGTGTGCTGGGTGTGGGCCTGACCGGCGTCGTAGTCCAGCATTTGCTCACAGTTGCCGTGGTCTGCGGTAATTAGGCAGTGACCGCCAACCTCCAAAATAGCTTCACTAACTTGCCGTACACATTCATCTAGCGCTTCAACCGCTTTGACCGCCGCGGCAAAAACTCCGGTGTGGCCGACCATGTCGCCATTGGCGTAATTGCAAATAATGGTGTCGTATTGACCGCTGCGAATGGCGGCGACTAATTGCTTAGTCACTTCAGGCGCGCTCATCTCAGGCTTGAGATCGTAGGTGGCCACATCTGGCGAGGGAATTAATTTACGATCTTCGCCTTGGTACAAAGCTTCGCGACCACCGCTGAAGAAAAATGTGACGTGGGCGTATTTTTCGGTTTCGGCAATGCGCAACTGGGTTTTGCCGGCTTTTTCCATCAGCTCACCAAAGCTATTGTGCATTTTGCTGGGTGGGTAGGCGACAGTAGCAGGAATGCTTTCGGCATATTCGGTGGTGGTGACAAAGTCGGCCAGCTTTGGTTGAGCGATACGCTGGAAGCCGACAAAATCACTGTCGACAAAGGCGCGGCTGATTTCCCGAGCGCGGTCGGCGCGGAAGTTCATAAAGATCACGGCATCGCCGTCGTCGATTTTGGCTTCGCTTTGTCCCGGTGCCTGTATAACTGAAGCGCTGACAAATTCGTCGTTCTCATCGCGAGCATAGGCGGCGGCGAGGGCGTCACTGCTGTTGTTATAGCGATAATCGGCGTGGGACTCGGTAAGCAGTCGGTAGGCTTTTTCCACTCGGTCCCAACGATTGTCTCTGTCCATGGCGAAGTAGCGGCCAATCATGGAGGCGGTGCGGCCACAGCCGAGTTCGTCAAATTTGGTATCGAGCTTGCTCAAGAAGGTTTGGGCGCTGCGCGGCGGGGTGTCGCGACCATCCAAAAAGGCGTGCACATAAACGTGTTTGGCACCGCGCTGGGCGGCCAGTTCGATCATGGCCAGTATATGGTTTTGGTGGCTGTGAACGCCGCCATCCGAGAGCAGGCCGAGTATGTGGACTGATTTGCCCGCTTGCACGGCTTTGTCGATCGCGCGGGTATAGACGGCATTGCTGAAAAAATCACCGTCAGCAATGGCTTTATCAATACGGGTAATGCTTTGGTAGACAATGCGCCCGGCGCCCAAACTCATATGGCCGACTTCGGAATTACCCATTTGGCCGTCGGGCAGCCCCACATCCAGGCCAGAGCCGGATATAAGAGTGTGTGGAGCCTGTTGCCATAATTTATCCCAAGTCGGGGTTTTGGCGTGAAAAATGGCATTGTCTTCGGGGGCTTCACGATAGCCAAAGCCATCCAGAATAATCAGTACTACCGGCGTTTTTACTTGGGTGTCGGCCATAGGGTAACCACGTTAATCTGCTTGAATTTAACTCGGCATTGTAACTTTTTCGCGTATCTGAGGCTATGCAGTGGTGGGTGAGAATTGCACGGCGGCAGTGTATACTCTCGGTTTTTTCGCGAATTGAACGCGTCACAAGGTATATAGAGACTTTCATGGAAAAATTAATCCCCTTTGTAAGCGATCAATGGATACTGATCTCAGCCCTAATTGCCTGCCTTTATCTATTGAGTTTTCATGAATCGCGTCGTGCCGGCAAAAGTGTGACGCCCCAGCAGATGGTGAATTTGCTCAATCAGGATGGGGCTGTGGTGATCGATTTACGCGATAAGGCCGAGTTTGGCAAAGGCCACATTCTGAATGCGGTAAATATTCCCTTCAGCAAGCTAGAGGCTGAAGTTGGCAGCGCGGCTGAGAAAGACAAGCCGCTGATTTTGGTTTGTAAAATGGGTCAGCACTCCGGCGCCGCGGGTAAAAAGCTGGGTTCTTTGGGGTATAGTCAGGTCCACCGTTTAAAAGGCGGTATTACTGAATGGCAGTCTATGCAAATGCCATTGGTAAAATAATTTTCAGTATGCAGTTTTGCCAAAGAGATGATGTTATAAAAGGGAATGCTAATGGCGCAGGTAAAGATTTATACAACACGGTTTTGTCCATTCTGCGTGCGTGCCAAGCAATTGCTCAGTAGCAAGGGTGTGAAGTTTGAAGAAATTGCCGTCGATGGCCGCAATGATTTGCGCAGTGATTTATTGAAGCGTACCGGCCAGCGCACTGTGCCACAGATTTGGGTTGGCGAAGCTCATGTTGGTGGTTGCGATGAATTGTACGCACTGGAACGCCAGTCAAAACTTGATAGTATGCTTGCAGCCTAGAATATTGGCGCGGCAATATACACTTTAAATTAGTTTAGGAAGTACACAATAATGCCAGAAGAAACTCCAGTACAACAGAAATTTGCTCTGCAACGTATCTACGTTAAAGACGTGTCTTTTGAGTCACCCGCCAGCCCGATGATTTTCACCAAGGCCTGGAAGCCTAAAATACAGGTAGATTTAAATACCCGTAGCGGCGCAGTGGCTGACAATAGCTATGAGGTGATTCTGACCGTCACGATTACCGCCAAGCTTGAAAATGATGAAACAGCCTTTTTGGTTGAAATTCACCAAGCGGGTCTGTTCTTGGCCGAAGGTATTGAAGGTGATCAGTTGCGTCAGTTGCTGGGCATTGCTGCACCGAATATGTTGTTCCCCTATTTGCGCGAAGCGGTAGATGGCCTGGTGGTTAAAGGCGGCTTCCCCGCGCTATCTTTACAGCCTGTTAATTTTGAAGCCTTGTATCGTCAGGCTGAAGAGCAGGCAGCGGCTCGTAAGGCTGAAGAGCCAGCGGCAACAACGCACTAATACTGTTCTGCTTGGTGCTACCGTCCCTACTGAATAGGCGGCGGTAGTCTGGCTTCCCTCTCTCCGGTATTGGCATGTTTCATATCGCGCTGTATGAGCCCCGCATAGCACCCAACACGGGGAATATCATCCGTCTGGTGGCTAATAATGGCTGTCACCTGCATCTTATCGAGCCTTTGGGCTTTGATATGGAAGAAAAAAAGCTGCGGCGCGCCGGTTTGGACTACGCTGATTTAGCAAGAGTGACACGACACGCTGACTACCCTACATTTTTGCAGGCCATGGCCGGACGGCGTATTTTTGCCCTCACCACCAAGGGCGTTCGCAATTATGCTGATGCCCAATTTCAGGCTGATGATGTGCTGTTATTTGGCTCTGAAACTGCAGGCTTACCTCAAGACGTACGTGATAGCCTAGGCGTGGAGCAATGTCTGCGGGTGCCGATGATGGGCAATGCTCGTAGTTTAAATTTGTCTAATACCGTGGCGCTGGTAAGTTATGAAGCATGGCGGCAGTTGGGGTTTGTGGGTGAAGGGCGGATGCTGGAAGTCTGACGGAAAAGCCAAAACCTGGAGTTGGATTGGAAAAGCCCGGTACAGTGTGAGCGTAGCGGGCTTTTTGTTTTTTGCGTCAGACACTTGGCTTCGGTTATCCGACTTGCCCAGAGTCAATCCTCATCATCGCCACCCATATCTAATTCCTTGATCTTGCGAGTCAGAGTATTGCGCCCCCAGCCTAGTAAATTAGCGGCATCGCGGCGGCGGCCGTGGGTGTGACGCAGGGCGGCTTCGATCATGATGCGCTCAAATTCAGGTACAGCGCGGTCCAATAGTTTCTCCCGGCCTAGTATGAGTTCTTGGTCGGCCCAGCGTTTGAGGCTGTCCTGCCAGTTGGCGGCCGGTGCGGCTTCACCTTGGGGGCGGTCCAGCAGCTCTGGAGGTAAGTCATTGATGTGAATCTCTCGACCCGAGGCCATGACTGTTAACCAGCGACAGGTGTTTTCCAGTTGCCGAACATTGCCCTGCCATTCCATTTGGCAGAGGTATTCCTCGGTTTCTGGGCGCAGGCGTTTGGGCTCTACATTCAATTCATTACCCGCACGGGTAAAGAAGTGCTGCATAAGTTTGGGAATGTCTTCACGACGCTCCGACAGTTTGGGCAAGTGAATGCGAATAACATTAATACGGTGAAATAAGTCTTCACGGAAATGCTTGCTCTTCACCAGTTGTTCTAAGTTCTGGTGGGTGGCAGCGATGATGCGCACGTCAACTTTGACTGAGGAGTGACCACCCACTCGATAAAACTCACCGTCGGATAATACGCGCAATAAGCGGGTTTGGGTGTCGGCGGGCATATCGCCAATCTCATCCAGAAACAGGGTGCCGCCATTGGCTTGCTCAAAGCGACCACGCCGCTGGGCGCTAGCACCGGTAAAAGCGCCTTTTTCGTGGCCAAATAATTCCGATTCCATCAAGTCTTTGGGGATGGCTGCCATGTTCAGGGCGATGAATGGCTTGGTGGCGCGTGGGCTATGGCGGTGTAATGCCTGGGCGACCAATTCTTTGCCGGTACCGGATTCCCCGTTAATCAATACGGTGATATTGGATTGGGCGAGGCGGCCAATAGCGCGAAAAACTTCCTGCATGGCGGGGGCTTCGCCAATAATCTCGGTGGGTTCTAGCGGTGTTTGCTCGGGTAGTAGATTACGATTCTTATTAGCGTGCTGCAGTGCGCGCTGGGTAGTGGCGACGGCATCATCAATATCAAATGGTTTGGGCAAATATTCAAAGGCGCCGCCTTGGTAAGAGGCTACCGCGCTGTCTAGATCCGAGTGGGCAGTGGTAATAATAACCGGTAAGCCGGGGTGAGAGCTGGTAATCCGAGCCAGAAGTTTGAGGCCGTCGAGACCGGGCATGCGAATATCGCTAATGATGGCGTCGGGAGCGTCAGACTCTAGTTCGCTTAATAAGCCATCGCCGTTCTCAAAAGAGCGAGTGATAATACCGGCCTGATTGAGTGCTTTTTCAAGTACCCAGCGTATCGATTTGTCGTCGTCAGCTATCCATACTTCATTGCTTTGCGTCATGAGGCTTGCTCCAGTGGAATATGCAGCGAGAATGTGGTTTTACCCGGCTCGCTGCTACATTCTATTAGTCCGTTGTGGTGGCTCAGAATAGACTGTGCGATAGACAGTCCAAGGCCGGTTCCCTCTGCGCGCCCACTGACCATGGGTAGGAAAATAGAAGCGCGTAGATCACTGGGGATACCGGGGCCGTTGTCAGAAATATCAACACTGCACACCAGGCGGTGGCGGTGCGTGCCAATGGTGAGTTGGCGTAAGCTTCGGGTGCGAAGAATGATGGTGGCATCGGCACCGTCATTAATACGTTGCCGCAGTGCTTGCTGGGCGTTGCGGGCGACGTTTAAAAAAGCTTGAATAAGTTGTTCGCGATCACCAAGAATGTCCGGAATACTTGGGTCGTAATCGCGCACAATACGAATATAGCCTTCACTTTCCACTTCGATTAGTTGGCGAACCCGTTCCAGTACTTCATGGATATTGGTCAGCTTTTTTTCGGGGGCGCGATGGGGGCCGAGCATGGTATCGACCAAATTGCGCAGCCGATCAGCTTCTTCAATAATAATATTAGTGTATTCATGGAGCTTGGGATCGCCAAGCTCGCGGGCCAGTAATTGCGCTGCACCGCGCAAACCGCCAAGGGGGTTTTTGACTTCGTGGGCAATGCCGCGGATTAAGGCTTGGCTGGTTTGCTGTGAGGACAATAAGCCCTCTTCGCGGCTGATGCGGATAAGCCGGTCTAAAGGCTGAAGCTCGATAATCAGGGCGGTGCGGTTTCTTTCTGTGACTGGAGTGACCGCGTAGTCTACGGTGATTTCAAGTCCTGAGCGCAGGGTGAGTATGGTTTCGCGCTTGGTATAGGCTTCTCTATTGTTGATGGCGTCGAGCAATTTAACCAGTGTGTCTTCGCGCTCGTGGAATAATTTGGTGATGGGCTCGCCATGGATACGTTGGTCCGATACCGCTAAAAGCGATTCTGCCGCCGGATTAATATAACTCACGGTCAGATTAGGCTCGACCAGCAAGATGGCTGTTTTAAGGTTGTCGAGGATTTGGTGGTGAATCGTATTCGGGGCCATAAGATCGCCATTAGGTACGTTGTGAATAGCTCTAAGCAATATTTAGGCCAAGCAATAGCGATAAATAAAGGCTGTGATCTTAGGCTTTTCAGGGGTTGGCAGGGCTTGAGTCCTAAATTAGTGCGACACAGCTCATCTCTGAGGCGTAATATTGTAGGGCTGCTTTAAGCAAGTATAGAGGAGTATGCGCCAAAGTGGTGCAATTTTTCACGAGATGCTAGTTGCTCGGCCAGTGACTGATAATATTTACAGTGCTACTGCTGATTGATTTGCCATTTTGATCAATGATGGCGGCGGTGATTTGGTGGGGGCCGCGGCTTAGACGGGGAATGGTATATTGCAGAGCGCTGGATTCAGCCAGAGTTTTACCGTCCAAGTTGAAGCTAATTCGTTGGTCGGGCATTAATTGGCTATTGGTGCTGATACTTATAGTGATTGGGATGCGTCCATTGGGAAACACTTGGCCATTGCTAGGATGTTGGATTCTAATGGTATTTACACTCTGGCTGACGACTTTAGTCGATGTCTCGGATTCCGCAGCTACTTCTACGGCGGGGGTGGTATTGAGGTCAGGCAACTCCATTGGTTTAGTGTTTTTTGGTGCTTTGTCTGAATAGACGGTATTGCCGTTGCTATCTTTATAGCGGTATATCTCACCTAGCGCAGAGGAGGCGATGATAAAGCCGACAATAAGGATGATGAGTTGGCGAACCATAGGGTGCCCCGTTGATCATAGCCCATGATCTCGCCTATACCTGTTTAGTACAAGCATAAAAAAACCCGCCAGAAGCGGGTTTTTTATGCTTAAGCGAGGTTTATACGCTGTAGTACATGTCAAACTCAACGGGGTGAGTTGTCATGGCTAGGCGTTCAACTTCTTGGCTTTTAAGGGAAATGTAAGCGTCGATAGTATCGTCGTCAAACACGCCGCCAGCGGTCAAAAACGCGCGATCCGCATCCAGAGCCTGCAGAGCTTGATCCAAGCTAGAGGCAACGGTTGGGATAGCGGCAGCTTCTTCAGCGGGCAGGTCATAAAGATCTTTATCGGCCGGATCGCCGGGATGGATCTTGTTTTTAATGCCGTCCAAGCCAGCCATCAACATAACCGCAAAGGCTAGGTAGGGGTTGGCCGAAGGATCAGGGAAGCGAACTTCAACGCGACGTGCTTTGGGGTTTGGCACGAAAGGAATACGGATTGACGCAGAGCGGTTACGCGCTGAGTAAGCCAGCATTACAGGAGCTTCATAACCGGGAACAAGGCGCTTGTACGAGTTGGTCGAGGCGTTGGTGAAAGCGTTGATCGCGCGGGCGTGCTTGATAATACCGCCGATGTAGAACAAGGCAGTTTCAGACAGGCCGCCGTAAACGTCACCAGCAAATAGGTTGGTGCCGTCTTTGCTTAATGACTGGTGAACGTGCATGCCGCTGCCGTTGTCGCCAACGATAGGTTTAGGCATAAAAGTTGCTGTTTTGCCGTAGGCGTGAGCAACATTGTGTACGCAGTACTTAAGGATCTGTACTTCGTCGGCTTTTTTAACGCAAGTGTTGGGGCCAACACCAATTTCGCACTGACCAGCAGTACCAACTTCGTGGTGGTGAACTTCAATATCGAGGCCCATGTCGGTCATGGCATTACACATTGCGCCACGCAGATCGTGCAGGCTGTCTACTGGTGGTACGGGGAAGTAGCCACCTTTTACGCCGGGGCGGTGACCAATATTGCCTTCTTCAAAATTGTCGCCTGATTTCCAAGCGGCTTCGTCAGAGGCGATGGCGTAGCTGGCGCCTTCCATCGAAATTTTCCATTTTACGTCGTCGAAAATGAAAAACTCTGGCTCGGGGCCAAACAGTGCGTTGTCAGCAATGCCAGTAGAGAGCATATAGTCTTCAGCGCGCTGAGCAATAGAGCGTGGGTCGCGGTTGTAGCCCTGCATAGTAGTAGGTTCTACGATATTACAGCGAATGATGATGGTCGATTCTTCGGTGAAGGGATCGATAACGGAGGCGGTATCGTCTGGCATGAGAATCATGTCTGATTCGTTGATGCCTTTCCAGCCAGCGATAGATGAGCCGTCAAACATCTTGCCATCTTCAAAGAAATTGGTGTCAACATCTGTTGCCGGAATGGTGACGTGTTGCTCTTTGCCTTTGGTGTCAGTGAAGCGCATGTCTGCCCATTTCACGTCGTTGTCGGCGATTAACTTCAGAGTGTTCTCTGACATTATTTACGTCCTCCAGATAGAGAGAGTGTTTAATTTCGGCAGGGCCGATAGGATGATCATTATATTCAAAGGGTATTGTGCCGTATAGCTAGTCAATCTGCGAACTGAAAAAGCAATTTTTATACCGTTAACTGGATTTGGATCAATTTTCGAAAAAGTCAGAGATATAAGGGTGTGTGCTTGTGTGGCATGGCGGAGAGAGTATCTCGTGGCACATATTGGTGCGTTATTGTCGTTATTGTTCTTTTTTGGTGCGAAATGCTGGGCTGCCCCCGAGGGGTGAGAGCAGTTATAATACTCAGTCATTTATCTCTGCGGTTGCGCAATGAAATTTATCGTCAAATTATTCCCTGAAATCATCATTAAAAGTAAGCCTGTCCGCAAAAAATTCATCAAGCAGCTGCGCGACAATCTGCGTAAATTATTGCTACCGCTTGATCCTGAGCTGGACATTATCCGTGAGTGGGACCGGATTAACATTGAAACGCAGTGTACCGACCCAGAGATCTTGGCGGGAATTGAAACTGTACTGGGGAATACCCCGGGTATTGCCCATTTTATTGAGGTCTTGGAATACCAGCTGGTTGATTTGCACGATATCTATGAAAAGACCTTAGCTGCGGTGGGTGACAGTCTGCGCGGTAAAAGTTTTGTGGTGCGCTGTAAGCGCGTAGGTCAACATGACTTCAATTCTAGTGAGGTTGAGCGTTATGTGGGCGGTGGGCTGAATCAATATGCACAAACGGCTGGAGTGAATTTACATACCCCGGACGTTATCGTGCGCATTGAGGTTCGTGACGAGGAGCTGTATATCGTTAATCGCCGTCTGGAAGGCATGGGTGGTTTTCCCTTGGGTACCATAGATGCGGTGGTGTCCTTGATCTCTGGTGGCTTTGATTCCACCGTATCCAGCTATATGACCATGAAACGTGGTATGCGTACCCATTTCTGTTTTTTCAATTTAGGTGGCCGAGAGCACGAGGTGGGCGTTAAAGAGGTGGCGCTGTATTTGTGGCTCAAATATGGCGCATCGCATCGAGTGAAGTTTGTCAGCGTCCCATTTGAAGAAGTAGTGGGCGAAATTCTTAAAAATGTTGAGAACTCCCAGATGGGCGTTATTTTAAAAAGAATGATGTTGCGAGCGGCCTCTGACGTGGCCGCGCAGCTGGAAGTGGCGGCCTTGGTCACCGGCGAGGCGGTGGCCCAAGTGTCGAGTCAGACCCTGCAAAATTTATCGGTGATTGATCAGGTCACGGATACACTCGTGCTGCGGCCGCTGATTGCCACGGACAAGCTCGATATCATTAATATGGCGGCAAAAATTGGTACTGAACATTTTGCAGCCAATATGCCGGAATATTGCGGGGTGATCTCGGTTAAGCCGACAACACGGGCAAAGCCAGAAAAAATTGCAGCTCAGGAAGCGAATTTTGATTTTTCTGTGTTGGAGCGAGCGATAGCGGCGGCGAGTTATATCAATATCGATTGCCTGGCTGATGAAGACAAAACCTTTGCCCAGGTCGAGGTCTTGCCAATACCACTGCCTGACGCGGTGGTTTTGGATGTTCGTCATCCCGATGAACAGGGGCGTAAGTCATTGCGGGCTGGCAGCGCCGAAGTGCAAGCTATCCCTTTTTACGAGTTACACAAGCGTTTTGCTGAGCTGGATCAGTCGCGTACCTATATGTTGTATTGCGACAAGGGGGTGATGTCTCGCCTGCATGCCTCGCATCTGGTGGATCAAGGCTTTGCTAATGTAAAAGTGTATCGCCCGCAATAACCCCGGGCTTGCTGAGAGTTTATTGGGCGGTCTGCTCCGGGCTACCCAAATTGAAGTTATACATTTTGAAGCGATCATCTTCCAGTGTCAGAGTGACGGTCATCACCGCGCTACCATTTTCAAAACGCACATTGCTGCTATAGCTGAGCTTGGGGGCGTCAGCAATGATGGACATGGCGCCGCTAAGTCGGGAAAACAGCGGTTCGTCCATGCTTTTAAATCTCCCTAGGTGGCGGTACTCGTCACAAAGTTTGGCGAGTTGTGCGTCGCTCACTTGGGCGAGGGTGGCGTGGGATAATTGCGCCTTCAGATCCGCTGTTTGCCAGCTGGAAATGCTTTCTAATGAGGCATTCAAATAGCGTTCGGCATTCACTTTGTAGTGATCTTCAATACTGCCGCTATAGAAATACAGGCCGCCAAATACTACTAGGCCGCAGATCACGAAGAAATTTAATATTGGGTTACGCATTCGCTATTCCTGTTTATATAAAGCCCAGTCTATTTAAAAAGACCAGCAAAATACAGGTGGGTGCTATATAACGTAAAATGAAGCGCCAGGCCTTAAATAATAAGCCATCCCCCATGCTTACTTCTTCACCGGTGCGTTGTTGTGGCAATATCCAGCCAACAAATATGGCGATAAACAGACCGCCGAGGGGAAGCATGATATTGGCGGTAATGTAGTCCAAAGCATTAAATACGTCACCGTAGTGTATGCAGGCAACGCCGCCAAGCCAGGCGATGCCCGCCAGCCCGAAAGTAGAAAGTGGCCGTTTAACGCCGTATTTTTCCGCCCAGGCAACGCCGGGTTCGATGAGTGAGATCGACGAGCTCAGCGCGGCAATGCTGACCAGTGCGAAGAATATGGTGCCAAAAAATAGGCCGCCGTTCATGCTTGAGAAGGCAATGGGCAGGGTGATAAACATCAGCCCGGGACCTTCATTCGGGGTGAGTCCGTTGGCAAAAACCAGTGGGAACATGGCCATGCCCGCGACAAGGGCAATAATTGTGTCTAGGGCGGCGATGGTGAGTACGGTTTTGCCGATAGAGGCCTTGCCGGGGAAGTAAGCGCCGTAGGCCATAATGGCACCCATGCCTAAACTAAGGGTAAAAAAGGCATGGCCCATTGCCACTAATACTGCTTTTGCGCTGATTTTGCTAAAGTCAGTGTCAAACATGAAGTGCAGGCCGGCAGCAAAGTCACCGTTAAAGTAACTGTAACCGAGTAATAGTAATAAAAAAGCAAATAGGATAGGCATTAATATATCCACGGATTTGCCAATACCCTTGGTGACGCCACCTGCAACAATGGAGGCAGTAATCACTGTGAAGGCGGTATGCCAGATAAGTTGCCTCTGTGTATTGGCTTCTAAAGCTTTAAAATTTGCTTTAATTTGCTCGGTACCAATGCCGCTGTAGCTGCCCATGAGGCTTTGGGCCACATAATCCAGTGCCCATCCGGCGACTACGCTATAAAACATCATAATCATCAGGCCGGTGGCTATGCCTACCGCACCCAGTGCACCCCAGTATGTCGTTCGACCCGATTCGCGGCTGAGCTTGGCCATGCTGTGAACGGGGTCGCTGCGCCCTGCGCGGCCTATCATAACTTCGGCAATCATGACGGGTATGCCAATCAGTAAAATACAGCCTAAATACACCAGAACAAAGGCACCGCCACCGTATTCACCGGTGATGTAGGGGAATTTCCAGATATTACCCAAGCCGACAGCGGAGCCGGTGGCGGCAAGGATAAATGTCCAGCGACTTTTCCAGATGACATTGCTTGTGCTCATTATTTTTGGTTTTCCCTTGTCTTAGTCGAAGCGAGGTGGATTTGATTGTAGCGGGTATCGAGGTGATGCCCAAGTTGTTGAATTAGTCATTTATTAATGTAAAAAAGGCCATTCCCGCGAAGATATATGCGGCTATTGATGCTATGGGTTGCCTGTTTGTTGTATAATGCGCGGCCATTTTATCCAACGACGATACCCATTCCATGATTGATATGCTGCGCAATATTGCCATTATCGCCCACGTTGACCACGGTAAAACCACATTAGTGGATAAGCTGTTGAGCCAATCGGGCACACTCGACCGCCGCAACCAGGATTCAGAGCGGATCATGGACTCCAATGACCAGGAGAAAGAGCGCGGCATCACCATTCTTGCCAAAAACACCGCGATTGAGTGGAATGGCTACCGTATCAATATCGTCGATACCCCTGGTCACGCTGACTTTGGCGGTGAAGTTGAGCGGGTTTTGTCGATGGTCGACAGCGTTTTGTTGTTGGTTGATGCCGTTGACGGTCCCATGCCTCAGACGCGTTTTGTTACCCAGAAGGCCTTTGAACAGGGTTTGAATCCGATTCTGGTCGTGAATAAGGTTGACCGCCCCGGCGCTCGTCCAGATTGGGTTGTAGATCAGGTGTTTGATCTCTTTGATCGCCTTGGCGCGACCGATGAGCAGTTGGATTTCCCAATTATATTTGCCTCGGCTATTAATGGTATTGCTGGTCTTGATGCTGATGACCTAGCTGAAGACATGACGCCACTGTTTCAAATGATTGTCGATAAAGTGAGCCGACCAGCAGTCGATGTTGACGGTCCATTGCAAATGCAAATTTCGGCACTGGATTACAATAGCTACGTTGGCGTTATCGGTGTGGGTCGTATTACCCGCGGTAGGATGAAAGCTAATGACCAGTTGGTTGTAGTTGGTGCCGACGGCAAGAGCCGCAAGTGTAAAGTATTAACCGTGATGGGCTATTATGGTCTAGAGCGTGTGGAAGTGCCTGAAGGTAAAGCCGGTGAAATTGTTTGCGTGACTGGTATTGAAGGCCTGAATATCTCTGACACCCTGTGTGCGCCAAGTCACCCGGAGGCTTTGCCGCCGCTGAATGTTGATGAGCCCACAGTTAGCATGACTTTCCAGGTTAATGATTCTCCCTTTGCCGGTAAAGAAGGCAAGTTTGTTACCTCGCGTAATATTCGTGACCGTCTGGATCAAGAGCTTATTCACAATGTCGCGCTGCGGGTTGAGCCGGGCGAGACCTCGGATAAATTCAAAGTGTCTGGTCGTGGTGAGCTGCATTTGTCGGTACTGATTGAAACCATGCGCCGTGAAGGCTTCGAGATGGGTGTTTCTCGCCCAGAAGTGGTTCAGCGTATTGTTGACGGCGCGGTACATGAGCCCTATGAACAAGTGGTTATCGATGTTGAAGAGCAGCATCAGGGCTCGGTAATGGAGGAGCTTGGTCTGCGTAAAGCCGAAATGACCAATATGGAGCCCGACGGTAAAGGCCGGGTAAAGTTGGAATTTTTGGTCCCAGCTCGCGGCTTGATCGGTTTCCGTGGACTATTCCTGACCCTGACCT
>JBLHPB010000046.1:0-18513 GCA_047624025.1 Zhongshania sp. | reverse complement strand
CTGATCGCCCGTATGCCCTATCGTCTGCTTACTCTGCGTAATGGTCAGTTGGTCACCGTAGGAGGTCATGACGATGGCCCAGAATAAGATGAACAAGCGTCGCCTGGGGCAATTGCAGTCACCGCCAAGTCGCAAAGACATCAAGGGCGCCAGGAGGCACAAAACCAGTATCAAAGATCGTTTTGCGGGTTATCGCAGTCATCACCAGCAGGTGGCGATGGACAGTCTGCGACGTTTATGGCGTCGTCCTGCCGCTAGTATTATGACTTGTTTAGTGATTGCCATTGCCCTAGCCCTGCCAGCTAGCTTGTATGTGGGTTTAAATAATGTCGATGCAGTCAGCAGTGGTTGGGAGGGTGCGGCGCGTATTTCACTGTTTCTCAAGCCCAATGTGAATAATGTCCAGGCCGAAGCACTGCGTAAAACCATTGCTGGGCGGGCTGGTGTCGTCAGTGCCGAATACATCTCGCCTGATCAGGCTCTTGAAGAGTTTCGTGCTAGCTCAGGTTTTGGCGATGTGTTGGATCAATTAGACCGCAATCCCTTACCGGGTTTGATTGTGGTCACTCCTCGTGAGGCCAATGTTTCGGCTGCCGTAGTCAGCGAGCTACAGTCGGCGCTAGGGAGCTTGCCTGAGGTCGAATTGGCCCAGCTGGACATGGAGTGGTTGCAGCGCCTTAACCGCATTAGCGAATTGGGTCGGCGGGTAACCCTGAGTCTGGCGGCCATGTTGGCGGTAGGGGTGTTGTTGATTATAGGCAATACCATAAAACTGGCAATTGAAAGCCGCCGTGACGAGATTTTAGTCGTTAAGTTGGTTGGCGGTACCAATGCCTTTGTCCGCCGCCCATTTCTGTATACCGGCTTCTGGTATGGTTTGGGGGGCGGGATATCGGCTTGGTTCTTGTTGCAAGCTGGGCTTTTGTGGTTGCGCGGCCCTATTGCACAGCTGTCGCTGTCCTATCAGAGTCACTTTAAGCTGCTGGGTCTCGGCTTGGTAGACAGTCTTTTGTTGTGCGTGTTTGCGGGTGCATTGGGCTTGCTGGGTGCCTGGTTGGTAGTGGGACGTGAATTGAGTGCTATAGAGCCTCGTTAGGGGTGTGAGGCCCGTATTTAGTGGCTTTTTAAGCCAGGGGCTTGAACTTCTTCGCGAATGCGACTCTAATAAGCACCACAGATTTTCTTGGTTTTAAGTATTTTAGGAGGATGTGTAATGAGTAGACATCTACAGCCCCTACAGCAACTTGTGCCGGGCGGTGATCTCTCTGCATATATTCAATCCGTAGGCAGTATCCCGGTACTCAGCGCCGAGCGCGAGCGCGAGTTGGCCGAAGACCTGTTCTACCGCGGCAATGTTGAAGCCGCCCGCCAGTTGGTTATGTCCCATCTGCGTTTTGTTGTGCATATTGCTAAAAGTTATAAAGGTTACGGTCTGCCCCAGGCTGATTTGATTCAGGAAGGCAACGTTGGCCTGATGAAAGCGGTTAAGCGCTTTGATCCCGAAAAAGGTGTGCGCTTGGTGTCCTTTGCGGTGCATTGGATCAAAGCTGAGATTCACGAGTTTGTGCTGCGCAACTGGCGTATCGTCAAAATTGCCACTACCAAAGCTCAGCGTAAATTATTCTTTAATCTGCGCAGTGCCAAAAAACAATTGTCTTGGCTGAACAATGACGAAGTTCATGCCGTTGCCGCTGATCTGGGCGTGGATGTCGCCGAAGTCCGACGTATGGAAGGCCGGCTCAGTTCGGTGGATGTGGGTTTTGATGCTGATACCGACGATGAGCGTGGTCCGGTTGCCCCCGTTCATTACTTGGAAGATCACAGTACCGACCCGGCGCTGTTACTCGAATCTGATAATTTGGAAGAGAGCAATCACGAAAGCCTGAGTTTGGCGCTTGATGATCTCGACGAGCGCAGTCGCGATATTTTGCAAAGCCGTTGGCTGACTGACAATAAGGCAACATTACACGATCTCGCTGCTCGCTACGGTGTCTCTGCCGAGCGTATTCGCCAGCTAGAGCAAGCTGCGATGAAGAAGCTGCGAGCTTCAATGGAAGCTTAACCGCCAAGTCTAGTGTTGAAAAAGCCCCGCATGCGGGGCTTTTTGTATGTTAGTGGATTGATTCACCAGAACCCCTCCCCAGATATCCAGGATGTAATGACGGTCCTGCTGTTGTCAGGCCGCTGACATCCGTACAATAGCGTCAACTTATTCGCTCAGGGAAAGATGATGGCATCTTTAGTAGTGTTGGCAGCGGCAGTGCTCGGTTTTCTTGCGGTAGCTCTAGGTGCTTTCGGCGCGCATGGCTTGAAGGCAACGTTATCCGCCGACATGATGGCGGTCTACCAGACGGCGGTGCAATACCATGTTTATCATGCTCTGGCCTTGTTACTGGTGGGTATACTGATGCACAGCGGGGTACAGCACCTGTCTCTGCGTATTGCGGCGGTGTTGTTCTTTGTTGGGGTGTTGGTGTTCAGTGGCAGCCTTTATGCCTTGGCCATCACCGAGATTAAAATACTGGGCGCGATTACCCCGATCGGTGGCTTAATGTTTTTAATTGCCTGGGCCTGTGTGGCCATAGCAGCTTGGAAAGCGATGTAATGACTGAAAATACGGCACCGATTCGCCGTCGGATAAAAAGTTTTGTGCTACGTACCGGTCGTATGACCGATGGCCAAAAGCGCGCCTATGAAATTAATTCAATCACTCT
Organism: Zhongshania sp.; assembly: GCA_047624025.1. Lineage (GTDB taxonomy): Bacteria > Pseudomonadota > Gammaproteobacteria > Pseudomonadales > Spongiibacteraceae > Spongiibacter. The sequence continues at coordinate 15,799 of JBLHPB010000046.1, read as the reverse complement.
GGGCTTAAAGCGTGAACAAGGTATGGTTGATTTCGACCAGGTCTTTCAGCGTAAAGCGCCGGTGGTGTTGGAAATTGGTTTTGGCATGGGCGACTCGCTGGCGGAGATGGCAGCGCAGGCGCCAGAGCTGAACTTTCTTGGTGTCGAAGTACACCGGCCCGGTGTGGGTCGACTGATGTACTTGCTCGACCAACAGAATATGAGCAATGTGCGAGCCTACTGTGATGATGCCGTCGAGGTATTGGCGCAGTGCATCCCCGACAATAGTCTTAGTCGTATTCAGGTGTATTTTCCCGACCCCTGGCACAAGGCTCGTCATCAAAAAAGACGCTTGATTCAGGCGGATTTTGTGCAGGTACTGCGGCAAAAATTACAGCTAGGTGGAGTTTTACATCTGGCCACCGATTGGGAAAATTACGCCGAGCATATGATGGAAGTCATGACGGCTGCCGAGGGCTATCGCAATGAGGCTGGCGGCACCGAGTTTTCACTCCGCCCAGATTATCGCGCGATTACCAAGTTTGAAAAGCGTGGCGAACGTCTTGGTCACGGTGTTTGGGATTTGCTGTTTAGTAAAACGCTTTAGGTTCTGCGGTGTTCCGTCACGATGCGAGCTTGTTATTTCCTTGAGCTGAGGGCAGCGGCTGATTTTCTTGCAGCCAGTGCAGCTCGTGTCGTGCCCAAAGTTTAATATCCTTTGCTGAGCTGTACTGAGTCGACTGTTCCTCGCCGTAGGCGCCTTGTGCGTTCGCGACGGTGCGGAATGAAATTCGGGTCTTATTTATTGCCACAATGCGCCGAACCTCCCAATGATCACCGCGTTGGCCATTGCTATAGCAGCGCCCAACAAGATATCGGCTAGATGGTAAACCGCTATTTTTGCGCTGGTGTCCAGAGTGATGATTTGCTGGCGGCACTTGATGACTTGCCTAAGGGTGTTGCCGAGTCCGGGGTTTGGCAGGTATAAGTCGGCGATAGTTTTAATTGAGCATTGGCGCACCCTTAAGAGCTAGTGCCGTGAAAGTCAGGGAGCCACTAGTGAATGAAATTTTAGAATCGGTCGCAAGTATTTGGCTGGACGACTATTTTATGGTCAAGGAGCGTGCCGAATTTTTTCGCCGCCTTTGGGGTCGGTCGAGGGTTTGCCAAGTTTTTTGAGTGCTTCATAGTAAATTTGCGCAATGATACTCGGGGTGCCGTCTTCTTTGCACATACGTCGAAATAATTTATCTGCGCGAACTTTGTATTTGTAAGCTGGAATCGCTCTGTTGCGCATCAGTTGATAAAATGCATCGTGGACCAGTGAAGCGCGTAAATTGCAATCAGTGTCTATCACCGGCCCTGAAGTGCCATCCCAAGCATAGCCGGCTTTTACGGTCAGTTCGCCATTAGTGTTCAGGCTGAGAAAGTGGTCATTAAAATCTTTTTGGGGCTTGATGTCAGTTTTGGTTTTATGGTCTTCAACAAGCTGGTATTTGTAGCCACTGCGAAATTTGATCACGCTGTCCGCCATTTAAAATTCCCCCAGTAAAGACAAATACCGAATGTATCTACAGCAAAGTGTAGTATATAAATCTGTGATAGCGATTTGACACAGTTCATTCTTGTGCTGGCTTCGCTATTACATTAATCCGCTTCATATATTTTTATTGAGTCTTTTTATGCACGCTTTGCTGGAGTCTTTTTACTATTCCTTTTCCATCACTGGGCCAATTTTCCTAGTACTTGCCCTTGGCGTTTATCTGAGCCGTGTGCAGATTATTAATGATAATTTTGTCGAGATAGGCTCAAAGCTAGTTTTTAATATTACCTTGCCGGCCCTGCTGTTTATCAGTATCAGTCGTACTAATATAAGTCAGTCTGCCAATATATCATTGGTGGTGTTTGGTCTTGTGGGCACGCTGGTGGTTTACCTGATGTTAGAGTTATTGGCGCGCTGGCTAGTAGCCAAACGCGAAGATCGCGGGGTGGTCGTACAGGGCGGATTTCGCTCCAATATGGGTATTATTGGTCTGGCTTACTGTGTCAACGCCTATGGTGATAGTGGTCTAGTAGCAGCATCTTTGTACTTGGCGTTGGTGACAATATTATTCAATATTTTGGCGGTGATTACTCTCAACCGAAGTTTGAATCGGGCCGGCGGCTTGGCCGCGACGCTGAAAGGTATTGTGCGCAACCCACTTATTATTAGTATCGTTGCGGCGCTGCCTTTTGCGGCAATGGAGTGGACGCTGCCGAGTTTGCTGTTGCGCAGTGGTGAGTATTTTGCGCAGATGACCTTGCCCTTGGCATTATTGTGCACTGGGGCGAGCTTAAATTTTAGGGCCTTGCGAGCTGACTTAGGCAGCGCGCTGGTCAGTGCGGTTTGTAAGTTACTGGTGGTGCCGGTATTACTGATTGCCGGTGGCGCTGCGCTAGGTTTTCGGGGGCTGGAATTGGGGGTGTTGGCGTTAATGTCATCGGCGCCCACCGCCGCGGCGAGTTATATTATGGTGCGGGCGATGGCGGGTAATGCCGCCCTGGCAGCCAATATCATCGTGCTGACCACGGTTGGCTCTTTATTCACTACCAGTGTGATTATGTTCATCTTGCATAGAATGGCGTTGATATAGAATTAAAACGCGATTTAAGCGCGCTTTAATTCTTTTTCTACCCAGTTAAATACCGTTTGGTAATTCTCAGGTAATAGCTCGCGCAATTCATTCAAGGCAGTTTGCACGGCGCTTTTTTGCGGGTGATTGATGTTGATATGACCGAGTTTACGGCCGGGGCGCACGTCTTTACCGTACCAATAGCATTGTATAGCGGGGATTTTTAGCCAGCGGTTATCGCGCTCTACGCCAATCACATTAATCATCACGCTTTGGCCACGCACTTCTGGGGCCTTAATGGGTAGATTGGCAACCGCACGCAGGTGCATTTCAAATTGGCTGACGCAGGCGCCGGCCTGTGTCCAGTGGCCGCTATTGTGCACCCGAGGTGCTAATTCGTTGACCATTAAGGCGTCGTTAACTCGAAAGCATTCCATGGCCATTACGCCGACATAGCCGGTGCTGTCCATGATTTTACCGAGCATGGCTTCCGCTTGTGGCTGCAGATGAGCGGTACGGCTCAAGGGCGAGATCGACGCCATCAGAATACCGTTAACATGCAGGTTTAGGGTGAGAGGGTAAAAAACTTTATTGCCCTCACTGTCCCGCGCTCCGACCAGTGATAATTCTTCCTCAAAGGGGATTTTTTGTTCGGCTATACCGGTGCCTAGCCAATCTGCGGGTATGGCATGGCCTTCGTCTTCATGGAGCCAGTACTGGCCTTTGCCATCGTAACCGCCTTCACGGCGTTTAAGCAGAACATGGGGGCCAAGTTCCGCGTGCAGGGTTTTCGCCTGACTATCAGTATTCACAATACGCCAGGGCGCAGTGCTAATTTCAAGAGCATCGAGCATGGATTTTTGATGAAAGCGATCGGCAATGCGGCCAAAAATATCGGCATTGATAAAACCGGCTTGGCTGCTTAGGTGGCGGGTGACTGGGGTGTCTGGCCACTGCTCGCGCTCGACCGTAACGATGTCATTTAGCGCGACTTGGGGTAAGTGCTCACTATCTGGCTCCACTGGCTCAACATCGAGAGCCAGTGGGTAGGCTGCCTGCTTTAACATGGCGCCTAATTGGCCTGCGCCGAGTACCCAAACCTTTGGCATCAAGCGCTCCTCGGATCCGGATTATCGAGAACATCTTGGGTTTGTTTGGCGCGGAAAGCCTCTAATTTAGTGGCCAATTCGGCATCATGTAAGGCCAGAATCTGACAGGCCATTAAGCCCGCATTGAATGCGCCGGCACTACCGATGGCTAGGGTGCCAACAGCAATACCTTTAGGCATTTGGGCAATGGAGAGGAGGCTGTCTACGCCGCTGAGGGCGCGACTCTGCACGGGTACACCAAGTACCGGCAAACGGGTTTTGGCGGCAACCATGCCCGGTAAATGGGCGGCGCCACCGGCGCCAGCGATGATGACTTCAAAGCCGCGCGCAATGGCCTGATCTGCAAACGTCATCAGTTTGTCGGGGGTGCGGTGGGCAGAGACCACTTCGACGTGGTGCTCAACGCCAAGTTCGTTCATGATTTCAGTGGCCGGGTGCATGGTCTCCCAGTCACTTTTTGAACCCATGATCAGGGCAACTTTTGCGCTCATTAATTTGCTCTCTTCGCGTGAAAGCCGCGTATTATACGGGAATTATTGCTCAGAGGCCGAATCTGAGTGCAAATCCCAGAAAATGACGGTTGTGGCTGTAAGCCAAGTCTATTGTCAATTTTACGAGTAATCCGTAAAGCTTTGTATTAAAACAATAAAATTTATTTCATTGAAGGCTTTAGGCGTTTATAGGTAAAAGTTCGTTACAAGCTGCTGGGTGCCAATGAGTTGCTAATAGGCTATGGTCTGGGCATGTCCTTGTTGCGTACACAGGATAATGCCAAAAGCTTTGTAACAAAGCTGCACGTTATGCACCTAATAATACTGAGTGCGCCATTGGTAAAAAACAGGAATTCTATGCTCGATACACTCTCATTATTGGAAGTCACCGACTTTCCAGCTATCTCACGCAAGCCTTTAGACACCTTGCAGGTCAACCTCGGTTATAAGTGCAATCAGCGCTGTTTACATTGCCATGTCAATGCCGGGCCGACGCGTACCGAGATGATGGATGCAGAAATGATCGCATTAATCCCCTCTGTGCTAAAAGCCCGCGATATTCAGACGCTGGATTTAACCGGCGGCGCGCCGGAGCTGCACGAGCAGTTTCGGGAGTTAGTCAGTGCCGCCAGTGCTTTGGGCGTCAAAGTGATTGACCGCTGTAATCTCACCATCTTATTTGAGCCGGGCCAGGAAGGTTTGGCGGAGTTTCTCGCCGCGAACAAAGTGGAAGTGGTGGCGTCTCTGCCTTGCTACTCTTTGGAGAATGTTGATGCCCAGCGCGGCGAAGGTGTGTTTGATAAAAGCATTGCCGGCTTGCAGTTATTAAATTCACTTGGCTACGGCCGAGAAGGATCGGGTTTAACACTTAATTTAGTCTTCAACCCGCAGGGGCCTTCTTTACCGCCAAACCAGCAGGCGCTGGAGGCGGACTACCGTCGCGAGCTGATGGCGCATTTTAATATTGAATTCAATCACCTGTTTGCCTTGACGAATATGCCGATAAAACGCTTTGGCTCTACCTTGGTATCCAAGGGGCAATTTAAGCCCTATATGGAATTATTGAAAAATAATTTTAGCGCCAATAATTTAGAGTCGCTGATGTGTCGCAATACCGTCAGTGTGGATTGGCTTGGTAATTTATACGACTGCGATTTTAATCAGCAATTGAATTTACCTTTGCCGACAAGTAAAACTCGCCATTTACGAGATTTACTGACCCAGGATTTAAGCAGCAATACTATTGCGATTGCCGATCATTGTTTTGGCTGTACTGCCGGCCAAGGCAGTAGTTGCGGCGGCGCCTTGTAACTTAATTTCTATAAAATTTGAGAAAACTATGCACGAAGTAGTACAAGATTATTACGGCAAGCAATTACAAAGCTCGGCAGATTTAAAAACTACTGCCTGCTGTGATTTTACGGCCATGCCGGAGTGGCTAAAGCCGTTATTGAGCAATATTCACGGTGAAGTACTGTCGCGCTATTACGGTTGCGGCTTGGTGTGTCCACCTCTATTGGAAGGCTGTCGGATATTGGACTTAGGCAGCGGCAGTGGTCGCGATGTGTATGCACTGGCTCAGCTAGTGGGCGCCACGGGTGAGGTGGTAGGTGTAGATATGACTGACGAGCAATTGGCCATCGCACGCGAATATCAAGATTATCATGTTGAAAAATTTGGCTTTGATAATGTCCGCTTTATAAAAGGCTATATTGAAAAGCTCGATGAACTGGATCTACAGCCTGGCAGTTTCGATGTGGTGGTGTCCAATTGCGTGATTAATTTATCACCGGACAAAGACGCCGTCATCAGTAGTATCAAACGCTTGTTAAAGCCCGGAGGTGAGTTTTATTTCTCCGATGTTTACGCCGATCGACGGGTGCCAGATGCGGTAAGAAATGATCCGGTGCTTTACGGCGAATGTCTGGGCGGGGCGCTGTACTGGAACGATTTTATTCAGCTGGCCAAGCGTCACGGCTTTATTGATTCGCGATTGGTGGAAGATCGTCCGCTGGATATCACCGATCCAGTATTGGCTGAACGCTGCGGCAATATTAAATTTTACTCAGCGACCTACCGGCTTTTTAATTTAGATGAGTTGGAAAGCGACTGCGAGGATTACGGCCAGGCGGTGGTGTATCGCGGTAGTATTGCTCACAGCCCCCATCGCTTTGTTTTGGATAAACATCACGATATCCAGACTGGTAAAGTGTTTCCAGTGTGCGGTAATACTTGGCGTATGCTGCACGATACTCGTTTTGCCGAACATTTTGATTTTATCGGCGACTGCAGTCGCCACTACGGGATTTTTGAGGGCTGTGGTGTGGGCTTGCCCTTTGCCAGCGTGCAGTTTGGCGCTGATGGCGCGCCCTGCTGTTAAGGAGCCTCAGCTTAATAAGCTTAAGGAGAGCAAATGGATTATCGGGAATTAGGTCAGTCTGGCATCAAGGTCAGTGAGATTTGCCTGGGTACCATGACCTGGGGACAGCAAAATACCGAGGAACAGGCTTTCGAGCAAATGGAGTACGCAGTAGCGCAGGGCATTAATTTTTTTGATACTGCAGAAATGTATCCGGTACCGCCAATTCCCGACACTCAGGGGCGTACTGAGGCCTATATCGGCGAGTGGTTTCGGCAGACCGGAAATCGCAAGGATATTGTCCTAGCCAGTAAAGCTTCCGGGCCGGGGCATGGCCATATTCGCGATGCCGCAGGGCTTAATCGTGATGGGCTATTGGCGGCCTTTGAGGGCAGTCTCAAGCGACTGCAAACCGATTATCTCGATCTCTATCAAATCCATTGGCCAAATCGTGATACCAATTTTTTTGGTAAATTGGGTTATCAACACGCCAGCGAAAATGCCGATCCTGAAATCCACGAGATATTGGATACCTTGGCAGAATTGGTCGAGGGTGGACAGGTCAAAGCCATCGGCATTAGTAATGAAACCCCCTGGGGGGTGATGAGCTATCTGCGTTTGGCCGAACAATATGGCTTGCCGCGCATTGCCAGTATTCAAAATCCCTATAGCTTACTCAACCGCACCTTTGAAATTGGCTTGTCCGAAATGGCGATTCGTGAATCCGTGGGTTTATTGGCCTACTCGCCGTTGGCCTTCGGAATGCTAAGTGGTAAATACCGCCACGGCGCGCGTCCAGACGATAGTCGAATTACCCTGTTTGAACGTTTCCGTCGTTACAGCAATCCCCAGTCGGAAATGGCTACTGAGGCGTACATGACTTTGGCTGAGCAGCACGGTTTGTCGCCAGCTCAGATGTCATTGGCGTTTATTAATGAACAGAAGTTTGTGACTAGCAATATTATTGGCGCGACCACCATGGCTCAGCTCAAGGAAAATATTGCCAGTGTTGAATTGGTGTTAAGCGATGAGGTATTACAGCGCATTGCTGAGATTCATCAGCAGACGCCTAACCCTGCGCCTTAATGGCGCGGTTTGGTTTGAGGCTGGCGAGTAGAGAGTGATTGCTGAAATATTCTGTAACGACGGTGAGTTATGAAGCCGACCTTGATGTTTTTTTATTGTGCGCTAGCTTTCTGCAACGCTAATGTTTATTGAGGCGCGAAGGATTGCTCCTAGCTAAGCTATATAAACACGGTGTAGTCTTTTAGGCCTATAGATTTGATGAGTTCAGCGAGTGCGTTCATATCGTCGATGGTGATGGGGTTGTCGTGATCATCGGCAAGAATGAAAGACTTATTATGGCTGTTCAGCAGCATCACAAACCATTGGCTTCTATTACCGGGGTTCATTCTCACTTGCGCTTCTTGCTACGCACGGGCTTGGCCTAGGGTAATCGCTTCATTCAATTTCATGGCGCTTGCTCGCAGTTAGAATATCATTTATAGCATCGTCTAAACTCGAAAACGACATATCCAAAGGGCTCGTTCTCTCAGAGCTGCGCGCTTTGGCAAGGGTTTTTAGCGCTTGGAATTGCCAGTCAGTAAACCGAATGCGTATACCCTGTGCTTGGCAATGAGTTACGAGCTTATCGATGGCGGCAAGTCCCCCCGCATCCAAATAAGGGCTGTAGCGCATATGTAGAATTAGGCCGTCAAGCTCTTGGGTGTTTTGAACCAGCTCCTCCAAAATCCGATCAGCAGCCGCGAAAAACATCGGGCCGTTAATCTTAAATACCCTCCAGTTCTCAGGCAGAGCTTGGTGTGCAAAGTTAGGATTGTCGGTCACGTCAATCACCTTGGTGAGTGTGGCAATTTCCTTCATAAATAACACTGACGCCAACAAAATTCCGGCGCTGATAGCAATCACCATATCGAAGAACACGGTCAACAAAAGACAGGTCATTAAAACCAAGATGTCACCCAAGGGTGACCGCTTAATCAGCTTTACGGTTTTATGCGCCTCACTCATATTCCAGGCAACGACCATTAATAAAGCCGCCATTGCTGGCATGGGCACATAGGCCAGCGCCTTAGCGAACAGTAACAGCCCCATAAGCACGACCGCGGAGTGAATTAAAGCGGCCACTGGAGATACCGCTCCAGCTTTGTAATTTGTTGCTGAGCGTGCGATTGCAGCTGTCGCCGTTATCCCCCCAAAAAAAGGTGTCACCACATTGGCTAGCCCTTGAGCTAGCAATTCACTGTTAGCACTATGACGTTTGCCCGACATGCCATCGAGCACGACTGCGCACAAAAGTGATTCGATGGCGCCAAGTATCGCGATGGCAAAGGCGGCGGGCAGTAGTTCTGACACCAAGCTCATCGATAACTCCAGTGCTTGTCCGCCGGCGCCAGCTCGGTTCCAAGGCCAGTCAATGCTGGGGAGGTAGGGTGGGATTCCAGCGGCTTGGCTGCCATCGGGTAGTAGGTAGTGGAAACGTGAGCCTATGGTATCCACATCAATTCCGGCCCCTGTTAAGGCAAGCGCAAATACGCCTGCCAATACTAATGCCGGTAGGTGTGGGGGAATCGGCGTGCGTAATCGTGGCCAGTAAATCATTACCGCGAGTGTAAATATCCCGATTAGTATGCTTCCCATGTCTGGGTTTTGCACGTTGCTGCCTATCGCCATAACTTTGCCGATGAAGCTTTCCGGCATCCCGTCGATTATTAGACCCATAAAATCAGGGATCTGCATGACTGCTATGACAATCGCGATACCGCCGGTAAACCCCAGTGTCACGGATTCAGGGATGTACTCGATAAATCGACCGAGACGGGCATATGCCATGGCAATGAGGATGCAACCCGACATGACCGTAGCCAACAGCAGTCCAGCCAAGCCGAATTTGATAGTTATCGGATAGAGAATAACCACAAATGCCGCTGTCGGCCCAGTGATACTAAAGCGGCTGCCACCGGTTAGTGCAATGATGGTGCCGGCAATAATGGCGGTATATAAGCCGTACTGCGGCGGCACGCCACTGGCTATAGCCAGTGCCATGGCTAAGGGTATGGCAATCACGCCTACGGTCATTCCTGCAATCGCATCTCTTATAAAATCCCGACGCATATAGCCCGCGGCGAATGCTTCCCGAAGCGCATACCCCACCTGTAGTGAAAAAAGATGTTTTCGGTGAGGCATTAAAGGGTTCTCCATTTAGAACGTAAACGGTGGCTTCACGGTGATTCATGCTCAGTAATGAAGATGATAAATGGTAATTTTATGTTAATATAATTAACACTTAATAGTGCTTATATTATCATATAGAGGCCGTAAACTTGAAAAGGATACCCTAATGACTCAATCCCGCTTACAACAGGCCCTCCTTAGCTACGGCATTAACACACCACAAACTATTATCTATAACCCCGGCTATGAGACCTTATTTAAAGAGGAAACGCGTCCAGACTTGAGCGGTTATGATGTTGGGAGAGTGACTAGTAGCGGTGCTGTCGCCGTTGACACGGGTATCTTTACTGGACGTTCACCCAAGGATAAATATTTTGTTAAAGACGACACCACTCGAGACACCCTGTGGTGGTCAGATCAGGGCAACAACGACAACAAAGCCATCACACCAGAAGTCTGGGCATCATTAAAGTCGGTGGTGGGTGAGCAGCTTAGTGGCAAACGACTGTTTGTGAACGACCTGTTCTGCGGAGCCAACCCATCCAGTCGACTAAAAGTGCGCTTCGTGACGGAAGTCGCTTGGCAGTCGCACTTTGTCATGAATATGTTTATTCGCCCTAGCTCAGCAGAACTAAAAGAATTTGAACCCGATTTCGTGGTGCTCAATGGCGCCAAGGCAGTAAACCCCAACTGGCAGGAGCAGGGTCTACATTCCGAAAACTTTGTCGCCTTTAATATGTCGGAGAGAATTCAATTAATCGCAGGAACTTGGTATGGCGGTGAAATGAAAAAAGGCATTTTTTCAGTGATGAATTATTTGCTGCCACAAAAGGGCATAGCGTCCATGCATTGTTCAGCCAATATCGGTAAAGATAATGATACCGCTATCTTTTTTGGTTTATCTGGCACCGGTAAGACCACCCTTTCCACTGACCCCAAGCGGGCATTGATTGGCGATGATGAGCATGGCTGGGATGACAACGGTGTATTTAATTTTGAGGGTGGTTGTTATGCTAAAACCATCAAGCTGAGTCAGGAGCACGAACCGGATATCTATGCAGCCATTAAGCGGGATGCGCTACTGGAAAATGTGGTGGTCAACGAGGCTGGCGAAATTGATTATGACGATGCGAGTAAAACCGAGAATACTCGCGTTTCCTATCCTATCTATCATATTGAAAATATTGTTAAGCCAGTTTCGGTAGGTGGTCACGCCACCAAAGTGATTTTCCTGACCGCGGATGCCTACGGTGTTCTGCCCCCAGTCGCGAAGCTCACTGAGGCGCAAGCGCGGTATTACTTCCTCTCTGGCTATACTTCAAAACTGGCAGGTACGGAGCGAGGAATTACTGAGCCTACGCCGACTTTTTCATCTTGTTTCGGCGCGGCTTTCCTCAGCCTGCATCCCACCCGATACGCGGAAGTTCTGAATAAGCGCATGGCACAATCTGGTGCACAAGCTTATCTGGTGAATACCGGTTGGAATGGCAGCGGCAAGCGTATTTCCATAAAAGCAACGCGAGGCATTATTGACGCCATCCTTGACGGCTCCATTGAGCAAGCTGAATTTAACACTTTGCCTATTTTTAATCTGGCGATACCTACGGGTCTTAGTGGTGTCGAAGCTAGCTTACTAGACCCTCGAAAAACCTACCAGGACACGGCGTTATGGCAGACGAAGTCACAATCTTTAGCACAAAAATTTATTAATAATTTTGAACGATTTACCGATACCGCAGAGGGCGTCGCTTTAGTAAGTGCTGGGCCAACGGCCGCAGTCAAATCGTAATATTGACTGCGGAGCCATCACCAGGGCAGATGTACTTTGGCACTCTGCTTAAATATGCTTCCATGTTAATCATATTAGCATGCCGATTATTATCGCAATGAGTCTCATCATGGAAAAACGCACCGCACGATTAACCCTTTTGGTTGATCCGCAAAAAAAGGCCGCATTTGAAAAGTTATGCGAACAAGAGGATGTCACCTCGTCGCAAAAAATTCGTCAGTTTATGCGCGATTATATTGAGCAAGCGCTAGGAGCCGATTGGAAGGAGCAGGTATTTAATGAAGACGAAACGGATTAGTCGGCGTACCCCGCATCCAAATTTCTTCCATCTATACTCCGCTCCCGAACAGAGCGATTGTAAATATCAGGGGGCTTTAGCTGCTCCCCCTCAAACTCCCTGAATAGTTTAAGCCCGCGATACCCGGCTCAATACTGCTTTGAGATAGCGGGTTTCGGGAATGGCCGGGTGTACCGGATGATCCATGCCCTGCATACCTTCCGCTAGAATCTGCGCGTGACGATCGATATGTCGTGCCGAGGCGCGCACTAAATCCAGCAACTCTTCTCTGGGCATGTGCATAGAGCAGGACGCGGAAATTAGATAGCCGTCGTTGTTGAGCAGGCGCATGGCCATTTCGTTAATGCGTCGATAGGCCAGCATGCCTTCTTTCATGTCTTTCTTACGTTTAATAAATGCCGGTGGGTCGACAATAATGACGTCAAAGCGCTCATCGGCTTCTTTAAGTGATTTCAAGATAGTGAAGGCGTCACCTTGCACGGTATTGAGTTTGTCGGCGACACCATTTAACTCGGCATTTTTATGCACCATATCCACGGCGGATTCGGAGATGTCGGCACACCAAACATCGTCAGCGCCAAACACGGCGGCTTGTATGCCAAAGCTACCTACATAGCTGAACAGGTCCAATACTCGTTTGCCCGGCACAATATTGCGCAGCCATTCCCGATTGGGACGCTGGTCGTAGAACCAGCCGGTTTTTTGGCCAGCGGCCAGCGGAGCCAAAAAGCGCACGCCATTTTCTATCAGTTCAACTTCGTCCGGCACTTCGCCATAGGCAGTGACCACCTCTAGCGGCAGTCCTTCCAGTTTACGCACTGCTGCATCATTGCGTAGCAGAATTGAGGTCGGTTGTAGCATGCGTACTAAGGCTTCGATGACAAGATCGCGCATGGTATCCATGCCGGCGGTATTCAGCTGCACACAGAGGTGATCGCCAAAGCGATCAACGACCAGTCCCGGCAGTAAATCACTTTCGCCAAAAATGAGCCGGTAGTAAGGTTGATCAAACAATTGTTCGCGCAGAGCAAGAGCCGCTTTAATACGCTTTTTCAGGGTGTTAAGGTCAACCGGACGCTCGTCGTTGGTCATCATGCGTGCACAGATTAACGACTGGGGATTGATATAAGCCACACCCAGACTCTTGCCTTGTTGGTTTTCGACTATCACTTGTTCACCGGCACTGAAGTTGCGCAGCGGTGTGGCTTGGGTGTCTACCTCATTGCTGTAAATCCACAAGTGACCACTGCGAAGGCGTTTGTCTTCATTCTTGGCAAGGCGAAGGCGTTGAAGTGTCATGGTGGATTCCTTGGGTGACGCTGAGTGCTGTGGCGCTAAATAGCGAGGTGCTGAATTCGGCAGGCATTATCGTTGAAATTATGCGGTAGGTGAAATTTTTCCGGTTGTTTGGAGCTGATTAAGGTCGATTTGCCTGAATGAGCAGATTGCGCGGGCTAATTGACGGCGGGCAAAATTCGGAGAGCTGGCATTGGTAGCCCTGCTCTTCAAGAAACAAAATACTGTCTAGCACACAGCGTAGTTCAATCACGCGGCGAAAACTCATCCTGACCAGGTCGATACGTTCGGCGCGCTTTAACTGCTGCCAGCCGGAGTGTTCATAATGGTCCAGATTGTCAGACAAGTTGATTGTCAGTCCCTTTTTGCGCAGCAAAGTTTCGGCAACATCTTTAAAGCCGGCTTTACTCCAAGACTGGGGCAAGCTGGGCAGGGTGAGGGTATCTGGGTAGCCCTGATCAAGTAAGTACTGACGCACTCCAAAATTTCGGGCTTGTAAAGTGCGACGGGCAAGGGTTTCGGAGCTGCTTGCGGTATTGGTTTGACGCACTGCAGAGCGTAAATCACTATTATGCAATTGTAGCGGAGAGCGGTTAAAAAATGATGATAGCGCTTGGTACTCGGCATTAAAACGATGATAGCAGCAGGGTGACAGGCTGATGCCAGCACACTGCTGAGTGGCGGCAAGTTTTAACATGCGTTGGTGTAAGCCGCCACAGGCATGCAGAGCGACAATATGTTGGTCGCTGCGCAGATGTCCAATAACCTCGGGGCTCAATACATCGCAGCGGCAGATGCGATGCTGGCTGTCTAATTTGGCTGCACGCTGATTGCCGGCCATGACTAAGGCGGTATCGATTTCTAGGCCGGTCACGACAATATTGTCGCGTTGGCTGATGGACTCACTTAAATAGGCTTTGCCTGAGCACCATTCAATAACGTGATGTTTGAATGCTTGTTCAGCCGCTAAAAATGACTGAATTTGTGACCATTTGCGGCCGGGGATTCCCGCTGGCGGTTCAGTTAAAAGTGTTGGGGTTGAGGCGTGTGATTGGCTTGGTGTGAGCGCAATCACGTCGCTAATTTCTTTTGCTTGCTCAAGGTAAGGTGCCAGTTGATCTAGTAATAAGTGATCACTAGCTTGCAGGGTATGAACCTCAGTATCGCTGAGTTGCAATAAAAATTTTTGTAGTGTCGGTGTGATGGGGCAGATAGTGGGACGATAACTGTTATAGCGCCACAGAGCTTGAGAGCGCAGTAATAATTTTTCAATTAGCGCGGCACGGTGGGCGAATTGCATAAGTCTAAAGCTCTAGATGTCCGTGTAAGAGATTAACTAAGTATACGATTTAATGCTCGGCGCAGGAGGTTTTAGGCGCGCTATTAATAGTGTAGATGATCACAAAACATTGCTGCAGTTGATGACAGTGACTGACAAAGTCTTTGCTCTGGGCAACCACATACTCAATATCGACGGCTTTCTCTAGTGTGGATGCAGAAGCTTGTAATTGATAGCCGTGCAATTGCCCGGCACTGCCTTTTATGGCGTGGGCAATGTCCGAAATTCGCTTAAGATATTTATCTTGCAAGGCCTGATCAAGCTCTTTGAGCATGCCTTCGCACACTTCTTGGTTGATGGCATTGTCTTCGGCTAATAATATTTTGGGTCTTGGCTCCGTGCTTTTGCTGGGAGTGATACTTGTCGCTGACATTTCGATGCTGGGTATTTTATTTTTACTAAGCTGCTTGTCAGCAATGCGAAAATTCAAAATGCTAGTCAGGTTTGCCGTGGATAAGGGTTTTAAAAAACACGCATCTATTCCGTCAATGGACGGCAAGTATTGATCATTGGGCATGCTGTTGGTTAATGAAATAATGGGTACTTTGCGATTGGCGTTTTTCTTGTGAAATTTGTCGTAAAATTTGTGGATTTCTTCGGTACTGAATTTGCCATCAATTATCACTAATTCCCAGCTGGCTTGCTGAGAAAACTCATCCAGTGCAGTACTGACGTTATCTACTTCTGTGACCGTAACGCTCCAGACTTGCAGTTGGCGCCTTTCACTTTGCCGGTACTCAAGAATATTGTTAATGAGCAAGAGATGGTGATGATGAATATTTGGGGCGAGGTATTTCTTCCAACTCTGCCGCGAACTCATGTTATGACACTGATAGATTGCTGGATTGTGAGTAGAATGCTAGCAAAGCTGCATCTCTTTAGTCATTAATATCTCGCTAAGTGTAGATGAATAGCGACAAGAGGGTATTGGTATTTGCTGTACATCTAGCTGATAACTATATCAGTTAGTCTAAGGAATTAGGCTTGAGTGCTTTTTAGCAATATAGGAGACCATTAAATGACAATTTGGGTAGATGCTGATGCCTGTCCGGTGGCAGTCAAAGACATCTTATTTCGCGCGGCAGAGCGAACTGGCTTAAGCCTGACCTTGATTGCCAATCAGGCAATTCGGGTGCCTGCGGCGGTCAATATCACGGCAGTACAGGTCAGCAGTGGTTTTGATGTGGCAGACAATGAGATTGTGCGACGGGTTTGCAGGGGTGACCTAGTAATTACCAGTGATATTCCTTTGGCCGCAGAAGTGATCGAGAAGGGCGCGCTAGCCCTAACACCGCGAGGGGAGTTGTACAATACGGATAATATTCGCAGTAA
>JBLHPB010000045.1:0-18695 GCA_047624025.1 Zhongshania sp. | reverse complement strand
TGCCAAGGCGAGCTGAGTTCATCAGTTTGAACATGATTACTAGGCCGCGATTTTCCTCACCTAAGAGCACCGCTCGGGCGCCGTCGTAATTCATCACGCAAGTGGCTTGGGCCTTCAGCCCCATTTTCTTCTCAATAGCGCCGCAGCTAATATTATTGAATTCGCCCATTGAGCCGTCTTCATTGACCCAGTACTTGGGGGCAATAAACAAGGAGACTCCTTTTGTGCCCTCTGGTGCACCCTCCACCCTCGCCAATATGGCGTGAATGATATTATCGCTCAGGTCTTGCTCACCACCAGAGATGAAAATTTTGCTGCCCTGCAGGGTGTATGTGCCATCAGCATTTTTACTGGCTTTAGTGCGTAGTAAACCCACATCAGAACCGCAGTGGGCCTCGGTCAAACACATAGTGCCGGCCCACTCGCCAGTCAATATTTTGGGTATATAGCGCTGTTGCTGGGCCTCGGTACCGCCATTAATAAGACAGCTTACTGGCGCCAGCGCCAATCCGCCGTACATTGTAAATGCCCAGCTGGGGGCGCCCACCATTTCACCGATGACTGAGCCTAAAGACGATGGCAAACCCTGGCCACCGTGAGCCGCAGGAATACCGAGGGTTTGCCAACCGCCCTCGCCCCACTGACGATAAGCATCTTTAAATCCCGGAGGCGTGGTCACTTTGCCATCTACAAATTTACAGCCCTGCTCGTCGCCAATCTCCGCGATAGGATTTACCACATTCTCAGCAAATTTAGCGCCCTCGCTGATAATGGCGTCCATTAAATCAACGCCGAGCTCTTCACAACCCTGTAGCCCAGAGTAGTGTTGATCGCAGTTTAAAAATTCTTTAAGGACAAAATCAATATCGCGCAGGGGGGCTTTGTAGTCGACCATCACGAACCTCGGAAATAGTGTTCAAATATAAAAGTTACAACACTATAACATGCTAACGACAGGGCTTACCTAGCATCATGGGTCAAAGCGAGTGTAGATTGTTACCCCACCTGGGCACTCAACACCAACAAGCAAGCCAGCAATAAGCGTAAGGTAGCAATAAAATATCACCGTCCTCGATGTTGATACTTTCATCCCCGAGTATTTTTTGCCATTGCTTATCCGCATCTAAATTCAGACTGCCCATGGGCACGGTTTGGGCGCAGGCGCTGATATTATAAATTGCCAGTAAGACTTGACCTGAACCACCGTCAGCGTGACTGTCTCTGCGTAAACCAAAAACATGATCACCAAGATGTAAGGGATATTGCGCTGCATTGGGATGGAACGCTGGCTGCTTTGAACGCAGTGCAATCAGCGCTTTGAGTTCGGCAAAAATCCGCGCGTGATGACTTGCGGTGGCCAACTGCTGTTCAAGTGCATCTGCCGACCACTGGTGGCGGTTGATGGTGCGATTGTGGCTGGTATGCAAAACCCGATTCTCGTCATTCTCAGTGGCCAGCAAGCTGTGAATATAAAAGGCAGGCACACCTTGTACTGCTAGCATCAAGGCGTGAGCACAAATAAAACGCGCCTCCTGATAGCCATCAATTTTGTCATCGCAATCCAATCGCCGCGCCAGGGCATCGAATAAGCTGACATTAATCTCATAAGGGCGATTCTCACCACTCGCCAATGTTCGCCACGACACTTTAGCGCCGCTTTTTTGCATTAGTGCCACCAGCTGATTAATCTCAGTATCGTCTAACAAGCCTTCGGCCGGACGCAAACCAATGCCGTCATGAGACGCAATGAAATTAAAATAGGTGGTGCCGTCCTGAGCCGCAGGCATTCCCATCATCCAGTTTTTCAAGGCCTTACAGCTGCCCGTCACTAGCGTATTAATCAATAGCGGTGGCAGCGAAAAGTTATAAACTAAATGCGCCTCATTGGCATTGCCAAAGTAAGCGAGGTTTTCCCGAAGTGGAATATTGGTTTCAGTAATGATAATGGTGTCAGGCGCAGCGTGTTCGATCAAGCTGCGCAATAATCTAACGACTTCGTGAGTTTGCTCAAGGTTTAAGCAGCTAGTACCAGGGATTTTCCATAAAAAAGCCACCGCATCCAGACGAAATATTTTAACGCCCATATCCAAGTAGTGGCGGATAATTTTGACAAATTCTAATAGCACCCTGGGGTTTTGGAAATTTAAATCAACCTGGTCGTGACTGAAAGTACACCAAACATAGCGCTTACCGTCGAGGGTCTGCACTTCACTGAGCAGAGGGCTGGTACGCGGCCTCACCACATCACTTAAATCGCAATCAGCATCCACTTCCACAAAATAATCTACACCGGGTTCGCGGCGTTGCTTAAAATTCTCAAACCACTGACTGCGACTGGAACAGTGATTAATGACCAAGTCAGCCATCAAATCAAAGTCCCGGGCGATGGCGCTTATATCGCTCCAATCACCCAATGAAGGATTCACTTCCACATAGTTAATAACCGAAAACCCATCGTCGGAACTATAGGGGTAAAACGGCAAAATATGCACGCCGCTGATTAAGCCCTTGAGTTCACGGCGAAGAAAATCATGCAGCGTATGCAACGGCCACTCCCCTGCGCGAAGAATTGAGTCGCCATAGCTAATCACTAGAGCATCACTTTCATCCCACAGATTCTTGTGCGCTTCCGGCAGAAAACAGCGCTGTTCCAAGGCCATAATAGTGATTAATTCATCAATCAAAGCGGCCTTGTCCGATACCGGATAAAGCATCTCTAGGTGCGTGGCCAAGCGCCCTCGCAAATGCGATTGCGCTCCTATATCACTCATCAAACACCAAACTCCGTTGCATCGGCCACCGCCGCCGCCAACAAATCTTCCAACAGCGAAGGCTCAGCACTACTCACCCGATTCCAACTGGGAATAAATGGGGTTTCCATAGGGTTATCCAAAAACATATTGCCTGCCTTGACTATATTTTGTGCAAACAATTCAATGGCCTGCTCTTCTCCATGTAAATCCAACCCCAAACCATTCATAAGGGCGTCATTGCGGTAACTGTCCACGAAATCGAGGGCAATGCGGTAGTAGGTCGCTTTGATGGAGCGGAAAGTTTCACTATTGAACACCACACCATTGGTCGCCAGCTTGCGGAATATCGCCTTGGCGATATCAATCGACATTTTCGATAAGCCTGCGGCGTCATCACTGGCAGACAGGGATTGGTGTTTATGATCATAGGTATCCGCGATATCTACCTGACACAAGCGATTAGTGGCGTAATTTCGGTACATTTCTGACAACACGCCAATCTCCAAGCCCCAATCACTTGGAATCCGCAGGTCATTCAGCACATCCATGCGCAGCGAAAACTCCCCGGACAACGGGTAGCGATAACTGTCCAGATAATCCAAATAATCCAAAGAGCCAAATATTTTCTTCAGCGAGCGAATAAGCGGGGTAACCAATAATCGACTCACTCGGCCATTAATTTTACCGTCAGCCACTCTGGCGTAATAACCTTTGCAAAACTCATAGTTAAACTTTGGGTTGGCCACAGGATAGAACAGATTCGCCAATAAGCGCCGATCGTAGGTGAGAATATCGCAGTCGTGCAAGGCAATGGCTTCAGCGCGGCCAGAGGCCTGCACATAACCCAAACAAAACCACACATTGCGGCCCTTGCCAGCCTCCTTCGGAGAAAGACCCCGATCATTTAACCGCTGATCAAGCGCACGCATCCGTGGACCATCGTTCCACAACACCACATGACGCTGGGGCAGACGACTAAAAAACTTAAGGGCATGGCGATACTGAGCTTCATCGGCCTGATCGAGGCCGATGATAATCTCGTCGATGTACTTTACCTTGGCAATTTCATCAATGATGGCTGCCAGCGCCGGCCTCTCTAACTCAGAAAACAAAGACGGCAAAACCAATGCCATAGGCCGACGCTCAGAAAACTTCAGGAGCTCGGCTTCAAGCTCACCCAGCGGCCGATCAACCAGATTATGCAGCGTTGTGATAATGCCATTTTGATAAAAATCGCCCATAAAAAATTCCTACATTATTGTGCCTTTATGATTAAGTCGGTTCGGTCAATATCTTCAGCAATGCGGTATTCCAGCCGGCAGGACCAAATTCTTTAGTCGTAAGTAATATTCCTTTTGGCGACGCCACCGCTGGCGGCGCATGATGGGGCGAACGAATCAGCACGCCTATATCCGCCATTGCCAACATGGCCACATCGTTCTCGCCATCACCAAGCGCAATAGTGCGCGCAGATTGGCCAGCGGGCGTCAGCTTGGCAGCCAGCCACTGCATAGCTCGCCCCTTATCAGCATTCCCCATAATATGAATGAAACGACCACCCCGTAGCGCTTGCAAGCCCTCAGACTCTAGCAATGAGGCGAATTCAAGCCACCTCGGCTCACTGTCCTGCCATACAATCGGCTCTGAAAAATGGCGACACAAGGCCGACTGAGCAGACTCAATTGACAAGCCCGTCAATTCGCATAGTGTTGGTGCGGAAATGTCCGCAAACCCTAGGAATAAAAACCCATATTGCTCACGCCACTGGTTTAGCCGGGCCAAAATTGATTGTCGCGCGGGTGCAAAACGCTTACACCACAAGCCTTCCACCCGCTCTAGGTCACTGCAATGCTCAGCGTCCTCGGGGAAAAACACTGCCGCGCCGTTTTCAACAATGAATGGATAGCTATTGCCCAACTCCTCGCGCAGGGTCGATAACTCTGCGTGAGTTTTACTGGTGTTCAATATCCAAGGTATGCCTCGCTCACGAAGCAAAGCCAGAGCCCGATCAGCGGCCGCAAATGAATAATTATCGTGGTCAAGTAAGCTGCCATCTAAGTCTGTAAACACTAGAGATAATTCAGTCACGGTAAACCTCGTGATGGCGATAGCGCATATCTACTATAGTTCTCTCTGCATTCATTGTCATAACACAGTCTGCTTGCGCAGGTAATTGCCGCAGACAATGCTCGGTAAGGCGCTGGTAATGACTCACAAAGCGCGTTACTTCCGCTTGATCCATAGCACGCAAGGCCACCCCACCGGCTGGATGCTTAGCTGCCAAACGCTGCTCCTGCTCCAGCCGCCAATTTGCCACACAGGAAAATCCCGGCGCTTGCAGCATCAGTAGATAATCCAACGCTGACCACAAAACTTGATAGTCTTCGGCCAAGGCCTCGTTTACCGCTTGCCGCCACAAACCCTGCGCGTCCTCATCCCGTTCAAGCTCATTCACCTCGCTAGCCAATTCAGATTCACTCTGTGGTGGCGCAGCCACACACCAACCTTCAAATATTATCAAATCAACAGGGCCCCGCTGACGCGGCCACTCATTCTCGGGTGAGCGATCATCCATTAATTTATCAAATCGCGGCAGGCGTATTTCCTCGCCAGCAGCGAGGCCGCTCATCTGCCGGAGCGTCGACTTGGCCAAGGTAATGTCGTGAGTACCCGGTACCCCACGGGTTTTGAACAATGGCTGAACAACGGCCAGACGCTGACGCTCAGCCTTACGCAAATAGAAATCATCCAATGAAACCTGTGCGACAGTTAATCCTCGGCCACGCAAATACCAGCTAAAGAACTCAGACAGTGTCGATTTACCACTGCCTTGGGCACCATGTATCCCTAAGACTTGAAGCTCACCACGTCGAATGGACGGCTCAATTTTTTGTATAAAAGGCAGGAAATAACCTTCAACTTGAAGACGATAAGATCCAGGCAACTGCTGCTGCTCTAAAAAAGCCTTGATATTGGCTGCCAATGTCGGCAAAGCTTGCCTCCTGCAATGTCATTATTGTCTTGACCAGTTTAGGAGCTAAATCCTAACCGCGACAACTGTCTATTTTGAACAAGCAGGTTTCTTGCCACTTATGGATTTAATTGAATAAATATGTGGGATTTGGAGAGATGTTATACCTAGAAAGGACTTATCAAAAACCAAAAAAGGGGCTAAAGCCCCTTTTTTGTTACTGCTATAAAGGCAGTTATTAGTGCTGATGACCACCAGCGCCATGTACATGACCGTGCTCCAGCTCTTCTTCGCTGGCCTCACGTACTTCGGCAATGCTGACATCAAAGTGCAAAACCTGACCGGCAAGCGGATGATTGGCATCAACCGTCACCGTCTCATCGGTGACTTCTTTAACTACTACCATCTGCATTTGGCCGCCCTGACCCTCGGCTTGAAACTGCATACCAACATCAATTTGATCAACGCCCTGGAAAGC
This sequence comes from Zhongshania sp., assembly GCA_047624025.1. GTDB lineage: Bacteria > Pseudomonadota > Gammaproteobacteria > Pseudomonadales > Spongiibacteraceae > Spongiibacter. Next base: position 12,493 of record JBLHPB010000045.1, on the reverse strand, counting down.
TTCACGAGGCACAGGCTGGATAAGCTCGGGGTTCAGCTCACCATAACCATCTGCAGGCTGCACGGTGACCTTCATTGCGTCGCCAATCGTTTTACCTGTTAGCTCACGCTCCAGACCGGGGATGATTCCGCCTTGGCCATGTAAATACGCCAATGGCTCCTGACCTTTTGAAGAGTCAATCTCAGTGCCGGCATCATCAGTCAGGGTGTAGTGAAAAGCCACTACGCAATTGTTAGCAATGTTCATGGGAGCCTCCCGTTAAAATAAGCCGGTAAGCATGACAGTTTTGGCCGGCGAGGTCACGCGGAGGACACGCATTAATTAGATATTAAGCGATAATCAACACCTGAGCTGATTTTTCGAGGTGCTTCGACTCAGGCATTCCCTATTTTTCTTAGCTCTCAGCCATGATGTCCGGCAATTTCCTGACCCACTTCTACAATGCGGCGACGCAGCCAGATATGCCCTGGGTCATGCTGCAACAGTGGGCTCCAGGCCAATTTAAGCTCAATGGGAATAATCATAAAGGGCGGTTTACGAACCGCCAGCCTAGGATCATCTACATATAAGTTGGCAACCTGGGTGGGCAAGGTGGCAATAAGATCGGGGTGCTTGGCCAGCAACGCGGCAACCTGATAGTGACGGGTAAATACTCTAATCTGGCGCTCATGGCCGCATTCGGCTAGGGCCTCATCCACCCACCCTAAACGCTGACTGTCGCGCTGACTCATACCGCGCCCCACCCCCATGCCGGTTTTGCTCACCCAGATATGCGGCGCCGCCAGAAAGGCGTCCATATCGAAGTTGCCCAGCGCGGCATTACCGCTACTCATCAAACAAGAAAAACTATCGCGCCACACCGTCGCCTGATGGAAGGATTGGGGCAGGCGATCAAAGCGGTTGATCGCCATATCGATTTTGCCTTGCTCCAAATCTTGGAAGGTCACGTCACTAGGCGTCAGAATATCTAATGTAATATTTGGCGCTTCGTCGCGGAGCTTAAATAGCAAAGGCATGAGCAAGGTCGATTCGGCATAATCGCTGGCCATAATCCGAAATACCCGAGTACTCTCGGTCACCTCAAAATCAGACACCGGCAACACCGCCTGCTCTACCGAAGACAATATTGTTCTCACCTGAGGCTGCAATTCTAGCGCTCGCTCGGTAGGTGTCATACCTTCGCTGGTGCGCACCAATAGGGGATCATTGAATAAATCCCGCAGCCGTCGTAAACCATTACTGAGCGCAGGCTGGGTAATGCCCAATTGCTCGGCGGCACGGGTGACATTTTTCTCGCGCAGTAACACGTCGAGATAAACCAGTAGATTCAAATCAATTCGCGATAGATTCATAATAAGAATAACTCCGAGGCGCTCTATAACCTAGCGTGATTATGGGCGATTTTTTGCTTTACTGCCAGAGGCAGTAAAATGAGTCGGGCGCAAGACTGCCCAGGCCGGGCGTAAAGACTGCTAAAACTGATGCAGATACCGGAATAAAAAAGGCCCGGATAAATCCGGGCCAAACCTCACTGACAGGAAAGGAACTGTTTAACGCTTAAATCTGAGCCTGCGCTTTGTACTGTATACGGCGAGCATGCAACACCGGTTCTGTGTATCCACTGGGTTGTTCACAGCCTTTAAATACCAATTCACAGGCCGCCTGAAATGCCACGCTATTGTCAAAATCCGCTGCCATTGGCGTGTAATCAGCATCGCCGCTGTTCTGACGGTCAACCACTGCCGCCATCCGCTTGATGGTTTCCATGACCTGCTCTTCAGTACACACTCCGTGGTGCAGCCAGTTACAAATATGTTGACTGGAAATCCGCAGGGTCGCACGATCTTCCATCAGGCCAACATCATTGATATCCGGCACCTTGGAACAACCAACACCGTGATCAATCCAGCGCACCACATAACCGAGCATCCCCTGGGCGTTATTATCCAATTCTTGCTGGATTTCTTCGGCACTCCAATTGGGGTTTTGCGCCACAGGTATGGTCAAAATATCGTCAAGAGCAGCGCGCTGGCGGCTGGCCAGCTGATCCTGCACTGACTTCACATTTACCTGATGATAATGCATCACGTGTAGGGTGGCGGCAGTGGGTGATGGCACCCATGCACAATTGGCACCGGCTTCAGGGTGAGCAATTTTTGCAGACATCATGGCGGCCATTTCATCTGGCATGGCCCACATACCCTTGCCGATTTGAGCGTGACCACTCAGGCCACAGGCCAAACCAATATCCACATTCCAGTCTTCATAAGCACTGATCCAAGCCTGCTGTTTCATATCGGCTTTGCGAACAAATGGACCCGCTTCCATACTGGTGTGAATTTCATCGCCGGTGCGATCAAGGAAGCCAGTATTAATGAAAATAACCCGCTCAGGTACGGCAGCAATACAGGCTTTCAGGTTAACTGTGGTGCGGCGCTCCTCATCCATAATGCCGATTTTCAAGGTATTACGTGGTAGACCAAAAGCATCTTCGACACGCGAGAATATCTCACCAGCAAAGGCGACTTCTTCGGGGCCGTGCATTTTTGGCTTCACGATGTATACGCTGCCCTGACGAGAATTGCGCAATGTGCCGGTTTTCTTCAAATCGTGCATGGCGGCCAATACGGTAATCATGGCGTCCATAATGCCTTCAGGCACTTCAAAGCCGTTGGCATCAATAATCGCCCCATTGGTCATCAGATGGCCAACATTACGAACCAATAACAAACTGCGACCGTGCAATATTTTTTCACCGCCATCCGCTGCGGTAAATACCCGGTCAGCCGCCAGAGTCCGCACCAACTCCTGACCGCCTTTAATAAACTTCTCTTGCAGGTCGCCCTTCATCAAGCCCAACCAGTTACGGTAAACCTCAACTTTGTCGGCGGCATCTACTGCGGCAACTGAATCTTCACAATCTTGAATAGTCGTTAGCGCTGACTCCAACACCACATCTTTGACTCGGGCAGCATCGTCACGGCCAATCGGGTGCTGATCGTCAACCTGGATATCGATGTGCAAGCCATTATTCACCAGCAAGATATTGCTGGGGCTGGCAGCATCACCCAAGAATCCAACAAACTGCGCAGTGTCTCTCAAAATGGCAAGAGATCCATCGGCCAGCGTTACCGTCAGTTCACCGTTAACCACACTGTAAAGTGTGGCATCCGCGTGGCTACCACCAGCCAGAGGCACATTTTTATCAAGAAAAGCGCGTGCATAGGCGATGACTTTAGCACCGCGTAGCGGGTTGTAGCCCTTGCCTTTATCCGCACCGTCGCTCTCGGAAATTACATCGGTGCCATACAGAGCATCGTACAAACTGCCCCAGCGCGCATTGGCCGCGTTCAATGCATAACGCGCATTCATCACCGGCACAACGAGCTGGGGGCCAGCAAGAGTCGCTATTTCTTCGTCGACATTGGCGGTGCTAACGTTAAAATCTGCCGGCTCTGGCAAAAGGTATTCAATTTCCTCTAGAAAGACTTTGTACTTGGCGGCGTCAAACTGGCCGCGATTTGCGCGATGCCAATCGTCAATCTGGGCCTGAATCTGCTCGCGCTTGGCCAGCAAGGCGCGATTTTTAGGCGCGAGGTCTTTCAGTAACTCAGCCATGGTCGACCAGAAGACATCCGAACTGATTCCGGTACCGGGAGCGACTTCATCATTAACCAAACGATAAAGCACCTCAGCTATCTGTAATCCGCCATGCTGCACCCTTGAATTGGCCTCTGACGACATAGATACTCCTTAGAACAATATTGAATTTGGATTATGAGTTACGCTAAATATAGACAAACATCCTAACAGCTGAGGATAATTCTGCAAATTTATCCATATTATCTTTACTATTCGGAGCGTGAATGCCTGGGATTGCTCCGCCTATCACAGTAAGCGCTAGAATACCCCAAAGCATAGTCAACCGAGCACTTCCCCTCGCAATCAGACCACAGCACCCAAGCCATAACTATTTTCCCTGCGAATACCGATCATAATAACTATAAATTAGATAAATTTATATGCTGCGCGTACACTAGCCAGCGTCAAACAACCAAACACGCAACAAAATAGGGACCACATATGTCAACTATACAAGCAGACATCAAAGCAGTTGCCGCACTTAAGCAAGCAGGCGGCAGCAGCTGGGACGCCATCAACCCCGAATCTGCAGCGCGCATGCGTGCACAGAACAAATTCAAGACTGGCCTGGACATCGCCAAGTACACTGCCGACATCATGCGTGCAGACATGGTCGCGTTCGACGCTGACAAGACCAAGTACACTCAATCTCTAGGTTGCTGGCATGGCTTCATTGGCCAACAGAAGATGATTTCTATAAAGAAACACTTCAACGGCCAAACTGATCGTCGCTACTTGTACTTGTCTGGCTGGATGGTTGCCGCCCTGCGCTCTTCATTCGGTCCACTGCCTGACCAGTCTATGCACGAAAAGACCGTTGTTGCTGACCTAGTACGCGAGCTTTACACCTTCCTGCGTCAAGCCGATGCCCGTGAGCTTGGTGGCTTGTTCCGCGCTTTAGATGATGCCCGCGAAGCCGGTAACACAGCTGAAGAAGCTAAGATCCAAGATCAAATCGACAACCATGTCACTCACGTAGTGCCTATCGTTGCCGATATCGACGCTGGTTTCGGTAACGCTGAAGCGACTTACCTGATGGCCAAGCAAATGATCGAAGCCGGCGCTTGCTGCCTGCAGATCGAAAACCAGGTTGCTGACGAAAAGCAGTGTGGCCACCAGGACGGGAAAGTAACCGTACCTCACGCCGACTTCCACAATAAGCTACGCGCACTGCGTTACGCGTTCGTGGAGCTGGGTGTCGACAACGGCGTTATCGTTGCACGTACTGACTCTGAAGGCGCTGGCCTGACCAAAGAAATCGCTGTTGTTAAAGAGCCAGGCGATCAGGGCGACATCTACAACTCATTCCTAGACGTTGAAGAAATCGACGTAGCTGACATGGCTGAAGGCGATGTTTGCTTCAACCGTAACGGCAAGCTGGTTCGCCCTAAGCGCCTACCTTCTGGTTTATACCAGTTCCGTCAAGGCACTGGTCACGAGCGTTGCGTATTCGATTGCATCGAAGCGATCAATTCCGGCGCTGACCTGCTGTGGATTGAAACTGCCGTTCCAACTGTTCATGAAATCAAAGGCATGATGGACGACGTTCGTAAAGTTCACCCAGATGCGAAACTGGTATACAACAACTCACCATCTTTCAACTGGACACTGAACTTCCGCCAGCAGGCTTACGATGCAATGGTTGAAGCCGGTGAAGACGTTTCTGCTTACGATCGTGCTGCCCTGATGAGCGCTGAATACGACGACACTGCGCTAGCGGCTACAGCTGACGAACGCATCAGGACTTTCCAAGCAGATACTGCGCGTGAAGCGAACGTGTTCCACCACCTGATCACTCTACCGACTTACCACACTGCGGCGCTGTCTACTGACAACCTCGCGAAAGAGTACTTCGGTGAGCAGGGCATGCTGGGGTATGTTGCCGGCGTACAGCGCAAAGAAATCCGCCAAGGTATTGCCTGTGTTAAGCACCAAAACATGTCAGGTTCAGACATGGGTGACGATCACAAAGAATACTATGCCGGTGAGCTTGCACTGAAAGCAGGTGGCGCGAACAACACTTCTAACCAGTTCAACTAAGTTGAATTAGCGTTAAGTGGTTTACCCTAGTGATTGCAGCCGCATAACTAGGGTATTCTCCATAGCTAGACCAAAAGGCGACACCTTTTACAAGGTGTCGCCTTTTTAATGAGCAGAATTCTTCCAAAACCCTCACGAAAGAATAGAATGGCTTTTTACCTTAGAATTCTAAGCTGCTCTCTACGTCAAACTAATTAAGTGGTTCCGAATATGGCTGATACTCCTGCGATCCTTAAAGATGCTAAAGATTTGTTAAACGAACAAGGCTTTACTACAAGTAATATCTGGTATCACGGCACGTCATCCGCGCTGGCCGACTCAATCAAAGAACAGGGATTGAAACGCTCCGGCGATAAAGCACTGAAGAACGCCGCCAAAAAAACCATGGCAACAATCGGGAATAGCTACACAGAATCGATTGAGCCGGTCTTTTTGACGCAAAGTAAAGAATTAGCGTTTTACTGGGCTGAGCAAACGGTGAGAGACCGCAGCGTGCGAGTTGAAGGTGATGAGCAGCCAGTTGTGTTTGCCGTAAAACTCCCGGAAGAACTAAACTTAAAAGTAAAACCCGATGTCGGTGCCGCCAGCTTACTACTATTGAAGGAAGGCGAGAAATTTATGGCGTATCTAGCAGGCATTTATCAGATAAATGGTTTCGGCACACCTGATATAGACCTAATGCAAGCAGACCGTTTGGCATACTTAAATATATTGGGCATGGCTTATCTTAATTCGGATATCGAGGCGTCATACTTAGATATCATTTCTGCCTAAATAAACCCGTTTAGCTAGCGCTGGGCTGGAGACGGGAGATGCCAACAAAGGCATAGTAGTGCTACATTGCGTATAGCACTTTTCATCTCCCGTCCGACATCAAGCAGGAGTCACTATGCAAACTTTTTTTACACCCGATTTATGCGACGAACACGGCGACCAAGTACGAGTCATTGAAAGTAACTTCCGCCACTATGGCAGCAAGATGCACTTTCATGGCGAAATCGCTACCATCAAATGCTTCGAAGACAATTCCAAGGTAGCAGAAATCGTCACCCAAGCCGGCCAAGGTCGCGTGCTTGTAGTCGATGGCGGTGCCTCTCCACGACGCTCTTTACTGGGTGACAATCTGGCTCGCGCCGCCGCCGAAAACGGCTGGGCTGGCATCGTGATTTACGGATACCTGCGTGACGTAGAGGAATTGGCGACTATGCCCATCGGCATCATGGCACTGGGCAGCGTACCGCGCAAAACCGAAAAACTGGGCGACGGTCGCTGTGGCGTGGATCTTGAAATAGGCGGCACCACCATCATTGAAGGCGAGTATCTGTATGCCGACCTCACCGGTCTTATCGTCTCAAGCCATTCATTGATAAATTAAATCTACAGCTCACTGAATCAGCTACACTACATTCATTCTGACACATATTTTCAAAACAAATAATTAAGGAAATTACTATGAAGCTGGGATTATTACTGGGTTACTCAGGTGCAAAATTAAACTTACCGATGGAAGCAATCAAGCAGGCTGAGACACTGGGCTTTGACTCGGTTTGGACTGCCGAGGCCTACGGCTCCGACGCCGTCTCCCCCGCCGCTTGGATACTGGCACAAACCAAAAAGATCAAAGTCGGCACCGCCATTATGCAAATGCCGGCGCGCACACCGGCCATGGCGGCCATGACCGCAATGAGTCTTGACTCCCTGTCTGACGGCCGCTTTATTGTCGGTCTCGGTGCCTCAGGCCCCCAAGTTGTTGAAGGCTGGCATGGCGTGGCATATGGCAAGCCTGTCACTCGCAGTAGAGAATACATACAAATTATGCGCGAGATATTTGAGCGCAAGGGACCCGTTGAGTTTGATGGCAAAATGTACCAAATGCCCTATAAAGGTCCCGGCGCCACGGGCTTGGGCAAGCCATTAAAATCCATTCTGCATGGCAACCCAAATATTCCTATTTACACCGCATCAATTACCCCCACCGGGGTCGCCGCCTCTGCTGAAGTGGCCGACGGCTTTTTCCCAGTATGGATGAGTCCCGAGAAATACTCTGTATTCAAGCCTGACGTAGACAAAGGCCTGGCAAAAGCGGGTCGCAACAAAGCAGATTTTGATGTTGCCCCTTTTGTTGGTGTCATCATGGACGACAATCTTGATGGCTGCCGCCACTTTATTAAAGACTTTCTCGCCCTTTACATTGGCGGTATGGGCGCAAAAGGACGCAACTTCTACACTGATTACGCTACACGTATGGGCTATGGCGACGAGGCTGAAAAAATCCAGGATCTCTATCTGGCAGGTAAAAAAGACCAAGCTCGTGAGGCCGTCCCCAATGCACTTGTTGATGAAATCGCGCTTGTCGGCCCCGAAGCTCGTATCCGTGAGCGCGCCAAAGACTGGATCGCATCCTCAAATCGCGGTGAAGTAGGCACAATGATACTAAACTGCTCTCAACCGGAAGCAATGGAAGTGATGGCGGATTGTTTTCTGTAACCGAAAGGCACTTGATGGGAGACGGGAGGCGAAAAAGACAGCCTACAGGATTACTGAGAATCAGACACATACTCGTGGCAATCTTTAGCATCTTCCGTCCAACGTCAAACAATGCAAACACTGAATCGATAACATAAAGCAGGATATCAGCCACTGTGACAGCAATTACCCGCCGCCTTGCTATGGCCATACTTAATGGCTTTGATGCTTTTTTTGCCGAGTACAAAAACATTACCCTGGGTGCGCAGGCACGATTTGAAGCCGCCGATTGGCATGGCGCCCAAAAAGCCATGCGCGATCGTCTAGATTTATGGAAACAAAAGCGCGCTATTGTCGCCGAAGCGGCCTACACCATTACCGGTGGCAGTGTTGAGAATCGAGACAACTGGGAAATCGCCAAACAAGAATACGCCGAGCTAATTCAGAACCACGATAATTTTGAGATTGCTCAATCTTTCTTTAACTCTATTTATTGCCATGTTTTTAAACACGAAAAAATACGTGATATTCATACCTTCGCTCTAACAACGGTTGAACATCGCAGCCTAACAGATAGCGAATCTATTCTCCGCCAGTACCATTTTGATGGCGATAACGCAGCAGATATCGTTCGTAATTTACTTAAAGACTGCGAATTCAATATTCCTTGGGAAGACCTCGAGCGTGACGTCGGCTTTATTATGAACATCGTCAACCGCGAACTGATACCCAAACTTCGCACCGACAAAGACATAAGAGTAGAAACCCTAGAGTCGCTATTCTTCCGCAATAAAGCAGCGTATTTAGTGGGTCGTATTGTCAGCGGCAATTTCAGCATGCCCTTTGTGCTGCCTATCCTGCACAGTGAAAACAAATCTATTTTTGTCGACACGGTACTCTCCGATCCCGACGACATTTCAATATTATTCAGTTTCAGCCGCAGCTACTTTATGGTCGACACCTCTATCCCATCTGAGTACGTCGCCTTTTTACACCGCTTAATGCCACATAAAGAAATTTTCGAACTCTATATTGCCATTGGTATGCCGAAACATGGCAAAACCGAGTTTTACCGTTTTGCCGTTGACGACACCTCCAATAGCGAAGCGCCGTATATTATTGCTCCCGGCATCAAGGGCATGGTCATGCTGGTATTTACTCGGCCAGACTTCGGCTATGTTTACAAAATCATCAAAGATCGTTTTACGCCCCCCAAAGACATGAGCCAAGAACATGTGCGCCAATGCTACAGGCTGGTTAAACGCTGGGATCGCGGTGGCCGCATGGCCGACACCCAGGAATTCAATAATCTGGCCTTTGACCGCCGCCGCTTTTCAGACGAACTGATTGCTGAACTGGAGAAAGAAGCGCCATCAAAAGTCAGTGTCAGCGGTAACGCACTGCTGTTAAAGCACGTCTATATCGAACGCAAAATGATACCCCTAAACTTGTATCTAAAAGATTGCGTCGGAAAACAGCTCGACAGCGTGATGGGTGAGTATGGTAATGCCATTAAACAGCTGGCCGCCGGTAATATTTTCCCCGGTGATATGCTGTTAAAGAACTTTGGTGTAACCCGGCACGGACGTGTCGTTTTTTATGACTATGATGAAATATGCCCACTCACCGACTGCAATTTCAGGGAGCTACCGGAACCCAAAACTGAAGAGCAGGCAATGGCTAGCCAACCTTGGTATGAAGTCAAACCTGAAGATGTCTTCCCTGAAGAGTTTCGCTTGTTTTTCTCGGGTAATCAGCGCGCAAAAAAGGTTTTTGATGCCATGCACAGCGACCTCTACGATCCAGCTTACTGGCGCGGCCTCCAAGACACCATCCGCAACGGCTATGTCGCTGACGTTTTCCCATACCGTAAAAAGCAACGCTTTCAACAAAGAGTGACACTTTAACCTGAGCAAATCTAACGACTAGGATCAGCCCCTGCTGTATTTATGCTACTACGCCAAATAAGGCAACTATAGCAGTGGCGGTATAGTCAAATAACATTCGGCTTAGACTCTAGCGTGGGCAAGTTAATGTAAGCGCCGCTTCAAAGTTCAACTATACTCATGGCCAGTAACTGTTTATGTGTTTTGTTCATAGCTATTCCCGTTATTAAGTTGTTGTAACTTAGATGGGGATTCAGCCATCCGCTCCATAAATTATGTTCATATGTGAATAAATACATATAGCATTTTATATAGAACTTTTCTGATACCGAACAGCCCGGTCAAGCTTCCAGTAAAAAAGTAACGGGGCCATCGTTCAGTAAACTGACTTGCATATCCGCGCCAAATTTTCCGCTGCCAACCTTGCTATGTAACAAGCGCAGCTCAGATAAAGCAAAATCATAAAGTTGCTCAGCTATTGCAGGTTTAGCCGCTGTCGAAAAACCCGGCCGCAAACCTTTGTTAGTATCCGCGGCTAGGGTGAATTGGGAGACCATCAAAACACCGCCTGTAATATCGACTACCGAATTATTCATGCGCCCCTCTTCATCAGAAAAAATCCGATAGGCTAATAATCGCCGCATCATTTTACTAATACTTTCCTCACAGTCATGCTTTTCTATACCGAGAAAAGCCAATACGCCCTGCTCGATTTCAGCCACGCATTCGCCATCCACCTCAACACGGGCAAAACGCACCCGTTGCAGTAATAACTTCATGTGAGATATTTGATCCTAATTAATTAGTAAGTTAATTCGCCCTTACTCAGTAAATGGGCTATATCATTGCTCGCCTTGATCAATGCGTCTGAAATACTGGGCTCGAAAGCCGAGTGCCCAGCATCACGAACAATATGCAGCTCAGAAGCCGGCCAATGCTGGTGAAGCGTCAGCGCATTATCCAAGGGACAAATCATATCGTAACGACCGTGAACAATAATTCCGGGAATCGCCGCCACTGCGTCCATATTTTCAATTAAGGAGTTTTCAGCCAAAAAACCATTATTCATAAAATAATGCGTTTCAACATGAGACATGGCAATCGCGGTATGCGTGTCGATCAGGTGGTCTTCCAAGTCATGATTGGGCCGCAGCGTGGAGCAACGCGCTTCCCACAGTGACCACGCCTTGGCTGCGGACATACGTGCCAATTCATTATCTGCATGTAATACTCGATAATAAGCATGCAGCAAGCTTTCGTTCTCTAGAGCCTCAACTCCATCGACAAACTCCCGCCAATGCTCAGGAAAAACTCGGCTTGCCCCACCCTCTTGATAAAACCAGTCGAGGTCGCCTTGTCGGCACAAAAATATACCGCGTAAAATCATCGCCGAAACCCGATCAGAATGAGCTTGAGCATAAGCCAGGCTCAAGGTAGAGCCCCAGGAGCCACCAAACAAAACCCATTGTTCAAGCCTCAGTTCAAGGCGAATAAGTTCCATGTCGGCTATCAAGGCTTCAGTGGTATTGCCCTCAAGACAAGCATGGGGCTCTGAGCGGCCGCAACCGCGCTGATCAAACAAAACTATACGGTATTTTTCTGGGTCAAAAAAATTGCGCGCCCGTGGGCTGGCACCGGCACCGGGGCCACCATGGACAAAAAGAACTGGGATACCCCCAGGGTTGCCGCACTCTTCAACGTACAGAACATGGGGAGACTGAACCGCGAGGCGATGCACTTTATAGGGTTTGATGTCAGGAAATAAAGCCAGCATATCGATAACCATATCCAGAGAAGGCAGGTAATCAGTGTAGCGCAGTCATTACGTGAGTGCTTGGCGGAAAAACAAAGGGGGGAAATAAGCAGGCGATCCGAGTGGATCGCCTGCTAGAGCTAGCAGCTTACTTAGGTGCGCGCTTGCGCTCGTTTTCTTTTAAAAGTTTTTTGCGCAGACGAATACTCTTGGGCGTTACTTCGACCAATTCATCGTCTTCAATAAACTCCAGTGCCTGCTCCAAAGAGTGTTTGACATAGGGCGACAGGGTCAGAGCTTCATCCGTGCCAGAGGAGCGAACGTTAGTCAGCTGCTTAGCCCGGGTGGGGTTGACCGCCAAATCGTTGTTGCGGTTATGCATGCCGATAATCTGGCCTTCATACACTTCAGCTGCGTGACCCATAAATAAACGGCCGCGATCCTGCAGGTTGTACAAGCCATAGCTCAAGGTTTTACCCGCAACCATCGACACCATGACACCATTCTGACGGCCGGCCAAATCGCCGCCTTTCACTTCGCCGTAATGGTCGAAGATGCTGGTCATAATGCCACTGCCAGAGGTCAGGGTCAGGAATAGTCCACGGAAACCGATCAAGCCGCGAGCTGGGACCAAAAATTCCAACTTTACCCGGCCTTTACCGTCGGGCTCCATATTGGTCATTTCGGCTTTACGCAGACCAAGCTC
>JBLHPB010000044.1:0-18725 GCA_047624025.1 Zhongshania sp. | reverse complement strand
TATGTTGCAGTGGTATATGGGTCCTCGGGTTCGCAAGGATGACTAAAGAAATGGCAGAGATGGCTAATTTAAGCCCGTAAATGTGCCTGATTTAATCTGTAGATATGCCTGAAGGAAACCGCAGATGTTCCTGTTTGAAACCCGTAGATACACCTGATTTAACCCCCAGTCACACCCGACCTAAACCCTCAGTCATGCTCGGCCACGATCGGCTACCCATAGTTTAGTGAGTGCAGCGAATGCTGTTGGCTTTATTAGCTGTGCTCACTTAGTCATTAGCTACCAATGCTACCCATCATCGATTGCTGATAATTCTGGATACCGACTTTTTCGATTAAGCTGAGCTGGGTTTCCAGCCAGTCAACGTGGTCTTCTTCTGAGGCCAGGATTTCTTCAAACAATTCTCGGCTGACATAGTCGGCAATGGACTCGCAATATTTAATGGCGTCTTTCAGGTCGGGGATGGCTTTGAGTTCGAGCCTCAAGTCACACTCGAGCATTTCTTTGGTGTTTTCGCCAATCATCAATTTGCCCAGATCCTGTAGATTGGGCAGCCCTTCTAAAAACAAAATTCGCTCGATTAGTTTGTCGGCGTGCTTCATTTCATCGATGGATTCGTGATATTCGTGGTCGGCAAGCTCTTTCAGTCCCCAGTCTTTGTACATGCGGGAATGCAGGAAATATTGGTTAATAGCGACCAATTCGTTGCCGAGAGTTTTGTTGAGATGGGCAATGACTTTGCTGTCACCTTTCATGGTGTGGCTCCCTTTTGCGTCACAAAATGATGATATTCAGTGTCGCCTTTTAGGTGCCGGTAGTCAAATTAAGTCTTTGATTTATAAGGTGTAAAATAGAAGGAAAGGCAAATCGTTATCAGTTGCATTACGCCGCAGCGTAGCATAAATCGGGGTTGTAGCTGTTTAAGTAGCTGTCGTAAACTTCACGAGCCAAAATGCCACATTTACCGCATTGGCTGGCCAATTCCAATTTGCGGCGAATTTCGCCAAAGCTGCCGGCACCGGCGTCTACAGCCTCGCGGATATGGCGGTCGGTGACTCCTTTGCAAAGGCAGATGTACATAAGGAAAATTCTCAGGTGTCATTTAGTGAGTGCCAATAGTAATGCGAATGAGAATGAGTGTCAATTGTGTCTGCATGAAATTTTGTTTAGCTTCAACATAGGGCTTGGCTATGGTCTTGATTGGAAAATTCAATGGGCTTGCTGGGGGGTGGGGTGTATGATTGCGGGTCTTAATTCAGTTTTTATGGCGTGCTTGTCACCCATAAAAATATTATAAATTAACCATCAGAGGTGTATAGCATGGGTGTATTAGTAGGTAAGCCGGCTCCAGATTTTAACTGTGCCGCAGTACTGGGTAATGGCGAAATCGTTGATAGTTTCACGTTGAGCGAAGTGACTAAGGGCAAATATGCGCTGTTGTTCTTCTACCCACTGGACTTCACCTTTGTATGTCCTTCAGAGCTGATTGCACTGGATCACCGCATGGATAAATTCCGTGAGCTGGGTGTGGAAGTGATCAGTGTTTCTATCGATTCACAGTTTACTCACAACGCATGGCGCAACACTGCCATTAAAGATGGCGGCATTGGTCCTGTAACTTACACCATGGCCGCTGACGTGCGTCATGATATCTGTCGCGCCTATGACGTTGAGTCTGCTGACGGTGTCGCTTTCCGTGGTGCTTTCCTGATCGACAAGAATGGCATGGTACGTTCACAGCTAATCAATGACCTGCCACTGGGCCGTAACATTGACGAGTTAGTGCGTTTGGTTGAAGCCCTGCAATTCCATGAAGAGCACGGCGAAGTTTGCCCTGCTGGCTGGAATAAAGGCGATAAGGGAATGGACGCATCACCTAAAGGTGTTGCATCTTACCTGGCTGAGAATTCAGCTAAGCTGTAAATTTTAGCTCAGGCGTCTGAATTCATACGTCTGGCGCACAATAAAAAAAGCCCGAATCGCATCGCGATTCGGGCTTTTTTATATCTGAAAAACGTCGCGTCTTAGGCGAAGTTTTTAGCCGCAAATTCCCAATTCACTAATTTCCAGAATGCTTCCAAATACTTGGGGCGAGCATTGCGGTAGTCGATGTAGTAAGCATGTTCCCATACATCGGCAGTGAATAAAGGCGTTTGGCCTTCGCGGGCAATAGGGGTGTCAGCATCGTCAGTGTTGACGATCTCTAGGCTGCCATCGCTGTTTTTCACCAACCAAGTCCAACCGGAACCGAAGTTGCCAACGGCCTTGGCGTTGAAGGCAGTTTTGAATTCATCAAAAGAACCAAAAGCGGTGTCGATTGCCGCTGCGATGTCGCCAGTCGGTGATCCGCCGCCATTGGGGCTAAGGCTATGCCAATAGAAGGTGTGATTCCAAACCTGCGCAGCTTGATTGAATATAACGCCGCTGGTGGTTTTGATAATATCTTCCAGACTCTTACCTTCATGCTCGCTGCCGGGAACCATATCGTTCAGCTTGGTCAGGTAGGCGTTGTGGTGCTTGCCGTGGTGGAAGTCCAGTGTTTCGGCAGATATATGGGGTTCTAATGCATCTTTAGCATAGGGAAGGCTAGGTAATTCGAAAGCCATGTGGTTTTCTCCTGGGTCTTTAGTGGGTTTGAAACGATTGCCTACCCTTGTGACAGGGTAGTAGGTGTTGGGTTCAATACTGTGGATTTAGTCCGAGTATCAGGACCAACGCCAGCCCCCTAATTGCTGCCAGCGATTGACGATCTGGCAAAACAGTTCTGCAGTTTTTAGCGTGTCGTAGGCGGCGCTGTGGGCTTCGTTGTTGTCGAAGTCGATGTCAGCCAATTGGCAGGCTTTGGCGAGTACGGTGTGGCCGTAGGCCAAGCCGGAGAGGCTGGCGGTATCCATCACTGAAAAGTGATGGAAGGGGTTACGTTTAATATTGCTGCGCTCGACGGCGGCAAGTACAAAGCCAAGGTCAAAGTGGGCATTGTGACCCACTAGTACTGCGCGGGTGCAGCCACTGGATTTCACTTCTTGGCGGATGCGTTTCATCAGTTCGCCCATCACCGTCACTTCTTTCTGTGCTTGTCGCAGTGGGTTATGGGGGTCAATACCGGTGAAATCGAGAGCAGCCTGTTCGAGATTGGCGCCTTCAAAAGGTTCTACGTGGTAGCTAACAGTTTCATCGGGTTCGAGCTGGCCGGAGTCATCCATGCGCAAAAAAGTGGCGGCTATTTCCAGTACCGCATCGGTTTGGCAATTAAAACCGCCAGTTTCAACGTCGATAACCACCGGTAAGAAGCCACGAAAGCGTTGTGAGATCATCGATTTTTCATCGCAAAATTCCATAAATATCTCAGGCTAGCTGCCAGTGTAATTGCTCACCGCCACGCAGAGGGTAAATAGTGTCACTGCCTAGCGGCAGTTGTTCGGGTGCTGTCCAAGACTGTTTCTGCAGAACAATGGTGTCGCTATTGCGCGGCAGACCATAAAAGTCTGGGCCATAAAAACTCGCAAAGCCTTCCAGTTTATCCAGTGCACCGGCATTTTCAAAGGCCTCAGCATATAACTCGATGGCAGCGTAGGCAGTATAACACCCCGCACAGCCACAGCTGGTTTCTTTGCGATTGCGGGCATGGGGAGCAGAGTCGGTACCCAGGAAAAAGCGAGGGTTTCCTGAGGTAGCTGCGGCAATCAAGGCTTGCTGGTGGGTATTGCGCTTGAGAATGGGCAGGCAATAATAGTGTGGACGAATTCCCCCAGCCAGCATGTGATTGCGGTTATAGAGCAAGTGATGGGCGGTAATGGTGGCCGCCACATTATTACCCGCTGCGCTGACAAAGTCGGCGGCATCGCTGGTGGTGATATGCTCAAGAACCAATTTTAAATTAGGAAAACGTGCCGCCATGGGACGCAGATGGCGGTCAATAAACTGGGCTTCGCGGTCGAAAATATCAATGTCGGCGTCGGTCACTTCGCCGTGGACCAAGAGTGGCAAGCCGTGTTTTTCCATGGCTGCCAGAACCGGATACAGCTTTTCGATGTTGGTGACGCCGGAATCGGAATTGGTGGTGGCACCTGCCGGGTAGAGTTTGGCCGCATACACGATATCGGATGCGGCGGCCTCTTCGATGTCATGCACCGTGGTATTGTCAGTGAGATACAGCACCATTAGGGCTTGCAGGCGATGACCCTGGCTCGGCAGGGCTTGCTCAATGCGCTGGTGGTAGGCCTGAGCTTCTTTGATATTTCGCACTGGCGGGGTGAGGTTAGGCATCACAATCACCCGGCCAAAATAGCGGCTGGCATCAGCCACAGTATTGACAAGGACGTCGCCGTCGCGCAAATGGATATGCCAGTCGTCAGGACGGGTAATTTCTAGGGTCTGCATGCTGTGCCTTAATGGTGGGGGTTTTCCAGCAGGGTGTTTTAACACCTATTTGGAAGGCATAGGGTCTGGTGCAGAATGCTACAGGAATTCGTCTGGGGTATAAACACCCGCCGAGATCTCCGGGGGGTGTTTATCAGCTTTAAACAGGCTTAATCGGCCGAGGGTGGGTTGATTTCGAGCTTGTCTCTGTTGGCTTTAAGGGTGCTTTCGCCAATGCCTGGGGCTTTTTGCAAATCTTCTATGGTTTGAAAAGGACCATTGGCCGCGCGGTAGCGAACGATGGCTTCGGCACGTTTTTGGCCTACGCCTTTAAGTGTCTGTAATTCTTCGACACTGGCGGTATTAATATTGAGAGCAAATACGTTGTTAGCAAAGCTGCTAAACAACAGCGCGATAAGAAAGGTAGTGCTTGCCGAAAATCGGCGGAGGGAGTTTTTCATCGTCAAGTTCCTTTTTAGATGAAGTGGGTTTTACTGCGCAGTAAAACCATTCTACGCAGTAAAAGAGTAGTCCAAGACCATGGGTTTGAAAAGTCTGTTTGCTTAAAGACTTAGCGAACTTTGACCTCTGTCCACAATTTCTTGAGTAAGCGCCGCTGTTTGGCATTGCGGGCCGAGATGGTCTCTAGTGATTTTTGGGCTTCGTTGCTGGGGAACGTCGCCGCGATTTGCCGTCCAGAAGAATTTCATCGCTATCAGCATCGTCAAAACCGGCAAATAAGCGCAATAAAGTGGTTTTTCCGCAGCCCGAGGGGCCGGGCAGGGTGAAAAACTCGCCAGCCTGAATATTCAGGCAAACTTTATCAAGTGCGACAACGTCGCCGAAGCGACGCGAAACATCGATAATTTCCAGCACGCTCGGGGGCTTCCGTCGCAGCTTGTGGTGGGCGCTATTTTTCCGCTGAAGGCCCTCGCTTCAATAGCTAGGGGGCAATGATTTCGCTAGTTTTGGGGATTTTTGCCGGAATTGTGGCAATTCAATTGGCGTGAACGGGCTGTTATGTAAACCGGCATGGCGTAGAGGGCGAAAGACCGCTAAAATAGCGGTCTTTTTTCATCCCGTGCGCGCAGCGTGTTACGGGGGTTTCAACGGAGTTATAAATGTCGGATATCAATAAGGTCGTACTGGCTTACTCGGGTGGTCTCGATACCTCAGTGATTGTCAGGTGGCTGCAGGACACCTATAAGTGTGAAGTGGTTACCTTTACGGCCGATATTGGCCAGGGTGAAGAAGTAGAGCCCGCTCGTGCTAAAGCCAAAGCCCTGGGTGTTCAGGAAATCTACATTGATGATCTTCGTGAAGAATATGTTCGCGATTTTGTATACCCCATGTTCCGCGCGAATGCGGTTTACGAGGGTGAATATCTGTTAGGCACCTCGATTGCGCGGCCCCTGATTGCCAAGCGCTTGATTGAGATCGCCAATGAAACCGGCGCTGATGCCATTTCCCACGGCGCGACCGGCAAGGGCAATGATCAGGTGCGTTTTGAGCTGGCTGCTTATTCTCTTAAACCAGGTATTAAGGTGATTGCGCCTTGGCGGGAATGGGATCTGACTTCCCGCGAAACCTTGATGGCCTATTGCGCCGAGCGCAATATCCCAGTGGATTTTGCCGGTAAAAAGAAAAAATCTCCTTACTCCATGGACGCCAATTTACTGCACATCTCCTATGAGGGTGGCAATCTGGAAGATCCGTTCTGGGAGCCAGAAGAAGATATGTGGCGCTGGAGTGTTAGCCCAGAAGCAGCACCCGATACCCCGACCTATATTGAAATTGGCTATGAAAAGGGCGACCCAGTAACACTCAATGGCGAGGCACTTAGCCCTGCTAATATGCTGGCAGCACTGAATAAAGTGGGCGGCGACAACGGTATTGGTCGTTTGGATTTGGTTGAGAACCGCTATGTGGGCATGAAGTCTCGTGGTTGCTACGAAACACCCGGCGGCACCATTATGCTGCGTGGCCACCGCGCCATTGAATCCATTACCCTGGATCGCGAAGCCGCGCACTTAAAAGACGAGTTGATGCCCCGCTACGCCAAACTGATTTATAACGGCTATTGGTTTAGTCCTGAACGCCGTATGCTACAAGCCGCTATTGATGAGTCGCAGGATTTCGTTAACGGCATAGTGCGCTTGAAACTCTATAAGGGAAATGTGGTCGTAGTGGGTCGCAAGTCTGACAATTCGCTTTTTGATGAGAAGATTGCGACCTTTGAAGACGATGCCGGCGCTTACAATCAAAAAGACGCAGAGGGCTTTATCAAGCTCAACGCACTGCGTTTACGTATTGCCGCGAATAAGGGCCGCTCGCAGCTCTAATTTTTCGCTAAAGGGGCTCACCGCCCCTTGTTGTTTTTTAAGCTGAAATTTGTGACGAGTGCGACATCTGGCGCACCCTGTCAAACCACGGTATGCGTATTGGCGCTGGCCAAACATTGCAAATTGGGATGCTATTGATGATTTTTGAACCGCAGATGTACGGACGTAAATTCTGGGCGCTGTCGCTCGCCATCGGCATCATTGCCACCAGTGCTTGCAGTGGTAAAAATAATTCGCGGGGCTTTTTCGGCACCGAACCCAATTCGCGTGAATTTATTGTTAATGAATCGCTTGGCGATGTGAGCTTTACCAAGGGCGGTACCACTGTGAAGACCCTGTCGCTGAATCTGGCGGTGGGCAGTGGTGCCTTTCGGCCGATCGGTGCCTCCAACGATGTTTTTTATACCGTTACCGATCGTGGCCCAACGATCGATTGCGCTGACAGTGTGCAGGGCGTTGGAATTGCAGATTTCTGTGGTACGGACAAAAGCGGTGATATTTTCGCGCTAAAAGATTTTACGCCTCGCATTATTAAATGGCAGTTAAGTGGTGTGGGTACAGGCTTGAAGCTGACGCAATCTGCAACCATAAAACTCATAGGCAGCAATGCCAATGCTACGCCATTAAATGGCCTGCCGAATAGCTTCACCTCGGCGACTGTTAATAAAGCGTATGACAATGATGGCGCTGAAATAGATCCGAGTAGCAATGGTATCGATCCGGAAGCTCTAATTCTGCTTGATAATGGCAAGTTCTGGGTGGCGGAAGAAAATGGCCCAAGCCTACTATTGGTGGATGCAGACGGCACGGTGTTGGAGCGTCAGCTGCCAGCAGGCCTGGCCATTGAGTTGGGTGCCGCAAATTATCCGGTTAAAGATAATGTGTTACCGGCTATTTTAGCGCGCCGCAAGGTTGGCGAGGGTATTGAGGCATTGGCCGTCAGCCCAGACAATAAGTACCTGTATTTTGTAATGCAAAGTCCCTTGGCCATTCCTGATGCCGCCAGTGTGGCTGATTCGCGCATTGTGCGTATAGGTAAAGTTGAGTTAAACGCCGATGGCACCGCCAATAGTATGGTCGGCGAATATGTTTACCGTTTGGATCCACCATCGCATTTCGCCCAGAAAAACAGCACTGATAACAAGGGCGATCTAGAAAGTAACGGCGATTTTGTTGATCAAACTCAAGTCACCGTGAATGAAGCCATCGCCTTGGCAGAAGATCATTTGGTATTGGTGGAACAGGCCAATACCGTTAGTAAGTATTATCGAGTGAATTTGGCCAATGCCACTAATATTCACGGTACTAGCTGGGACTCTACAACGACTAGCCCTAGTCTTGAAGAGCAAGAAAATATAGCGGGTGTCACTTTCGCGGTTAAGCAATTAGGTTTTGATTCTCTGACCTTGCCATTGCCCAAAGGCATTACCCCACTGGGTAAAAATATAGAAGGCATGGCCTTGTTGGATGCCAATTTTGCCGTAGTACTTAACGACAACCAGTATGGTATTTACGGTGACCAGGGCCGAGTTGCGGTGCTGCCGCTGGGCGCTTTTGTAGTGACCAGCTCGGCACCTATTCAGCCAAAGCTCGACTACGCGAAATCAGCCAGCTTCAAAGATAGCGGCAGCAACGTTGATCAAGGCGCGGCTCAAGTCGTGGCGGGTGACGGCATCAATAAACACTTGTTTGTGGTGAATACCCAAACCAAAACGGTTGATGTTTTAAATGTCGATGTTACCGACCCGGCCGTACCGGTAATGACCAAAGGTACGCCACTGGATCTAGCCGCAGCGGCGACCAGTGCTGGCATTACTATTGGTATCCCCAAGTGGGTCACTATTGGTGGCAACCACGTCGCGGTAGTGCTGGAGAATGATGATCCTCAGGCAAACGGTATAGTCGCTCTCTATAAGCTTGACGACCTGAGCCTGACGGCCACCTATGATGTGGGTGCTGCACCGAAAATGGCGGCTTTTAACCTAACTTCCAGTCGCTTATTAGTCGCTAACGAAGGTGTGGCGAATGCCAATAACACGGTTGACCCTGTTGGCTCTGTGACGGCGATTGATCTCATTACCGGCTTCGATAGTGGTGTTGTGACCACCATAGGTTTCAGTGATTTTAACGTCGGTGGCAGTCGTGCCGCTGACTTGCCCGCCACTGTTCGGGTGTTTGGCCCGAATGCCAGTGTCGCCCAAGAGCTGGAGCCTGAGCATATTGCCATCAGCTTGGACAATACGAAGGCCTTTGTCACTCTGCAAGAAAACAATGCGGTGGCTGTGATCAATCTGGCTGACAACACCATTATTCGTATTGTTGGTCTAGGCAGCAAAAATTTTGGGCTCAAGGGTAATGAGTTGGATGTCCTGAAAGATGACAATATTAAACTTGAGACTTGGCCCGGCGTGTATGGCTTGTATCAGCCGGATGGTATCGGCAGTTATCGATACGCGCTAAAAAACTATTTTATTACCGTCAATGAAGGCCGAGCCCGCGATAGCGAAAAAGTTCGCGCGGTGGAATTGGATGGAACCAATGGCAATCCAGCCATTGATACCAATAATCAAAGTTTTACTGCGGCCTCGGACAACAGTCAGTTGGGTCAGTTAACCGTCAGCAACGCTTATGGTGATACCGATAATGACACCGATATTGATGAAATAACCGCCTTCGGCGCGCGTTCTTTCTCCATCTGGAGTGAACAGGGCGACTTGGTTTATGACTCAGGTGCAGATTTAGCCAAAGTAACCAGCTCAGTGTTAACTACAGATACAGATTTCAATGACATTGATGTTGCCAGTGAAGAGACTGGCTCAGGTCCAAAATCGCTTGTGCTGGTATCCAGTATTGGTCGCATTTACGCTTTTGTAAGCCTCAACCGTGCCGGTGGTATTGCCATCTACGATGTGACCTCACCTCTGGGCGTGCAATTTGTTCAGTACGTGAATAATCGCGACTTTACGACCAATGAGGGTGGCGATTTCGGTGCGGACGGCATGGCAGTACTCTTTATTGAGGGAATACCTTACCTTGCTCTGGCAAATGCTGGTAGCGGTAATGTGCGTTTAATGCAGATTGATTCTGGTGTGACGACGACGACTACGCGATAAGCCAAAGTTAGTCTCGATTATTCCCTTTTTTGCAGTCCTTGCAGAGAAGGGAGTATCGTTTTTTCCTCACCCTATAAGCCTTAGTGCACTACGCAAACTTTGCGTGAGATGTTTTGGCTGAGCTTTAAGCAACGATACCGAGTCGCAATTTTGAAAATAACAGAATTGTGCGATCGCATTTATAAATGCAGCAATGATTTCATCTTCATCAAAGTCGTGCTGTTCTAAGTGCAGTGATTTGATCTCTAAATGTCTGACTTTGCGATGGGCTTTACAATCGATACGGCCAATAAACGCATCGCGATAAAGTAACGGTAGACTAAAATAGCCTTACCGACGCTTAGCTTCAGGCACATAGCATTCAATCTGGTAGTCATATTCAAACAAGGCTTTGAGCCGATCGCGCTGAATAACACTATTGTCGAATGGTGAAAGAATCAGCATGCGCTTGTTCCATCGGGGAAGGCGGCGTTCGAGCGCAGCCGTTGCCAAAACAAATACTTCACCACTACTCACTCGTACTTGTTCTAAGCTGCGCTGCGCCAATCTTTCGTTTACCAAGGCATTCATCGTTTTACGAAGTTCAGTATTGCGGCGCAGGTAAGTCAGCCCTTTGAGCGAAACCAAGCCATGGCAGCGCAACTGCTGATCTAATAAGTGCGCGGTAAATTCTTCCATGCTCGGCATTTTTGAATTGACGTGAGATGGTAGCACCCGTTCGCTGAGGTCATAGGTTTTTTGAAAACCTTGGCGGTCGCTGACCATGAGGTCACCTTGCATATACAATTGTTCAAGTGCTTTTTTTGCTGGCTTCCAGTCCCACCAGCCGGCACCTGTTGTAGTGTTCGATTCTAAATCTCGGGATCGTATTGGTCCATCGATACGTATCTGCGCTAGCAGTTCGTCCATGAGCTTGGTGTCACGGGTTTTGAAGCAATGAGTTTGGCCGTTTTTAATTGCGTTTTTATAGGGTAGGGAAAAACGGAAATCGGCGATGGGTAGAAAAGCGGCGGCGTGCGTCCAATATTCAAAAATGTCACCATCGAGTAACATTTTATTTGTCATGGCGGGTTCGAACTTAGGCACTCTGGTATGAATAATATGATGGTGGGCCCTCTCCACCACAGAGATGGAATCTATCTGTATATAGCCAAGGTGCTCAATGGCTTTACGCGCGCCAGCAAGGCCAGACCCAAAGGCCTGGGTCTGCAACAAACCCTGTGCCTCTAGAGCAAGACGGCGTAAACGCGCCAGCTCTTGTGAATGCTTAAGTTCAATCATCGGTATACCCTTGTACAGTTCACTCACTGTCAGGATTTGACTGGGCGCTTTTGCAACTTGCGCTGTAAGGTGCGCCGGTGCATGCCTAGTTGGCGCGCGGTTGCAGAGATGTTGCCGGCATTTTCCGCCAAGATTCGTTGAATGTGTTCCCACTCGATACGCTCTAGTGACGGCGGCGTTAAGAAATCATTTTTTTCTGCGTTGCCGTCCGTACTATCTTCAAAGGCGGCTAAAATTTCGGCGGTGCTGGCAGGTTTTTGCAGGTAATTATCGGCGCCGAGTTTGATCGCTTCAACGGTGGTGGCTATGCTGGAATAACCCGTGAGCACAATCATTTTAAGCTTTGGGAATTTTCTCCGCAGTTGTGGGATTAAGCTCAAGCCCGAGTGACTTTCCAGTTTTAGATCGAGAACTGCTCGATCTGGACTAAAGTTGTGACAGCGTTCAATAGCTTCTTCAACACTCTGGGCCTCGGCCACCTCAAAGCCTCTTCTGCGCAGTGAGCGGGCGAGGGTGGCAGAGAAAATTGCGTCGTCGTCAACGAGAAGGAATTTTTCTGTTGTCATAACTGGGCTTGCACTTTGTTAAGTGCGAGCCGTAACTCTACTCGACTGCCGCCACCTTGCCGAGGCAGCCAGCGCAAGCTACCGCCGTAGCGATTCGCGGTGGCATGGCTGAGAAAAAGGCCCAGGCCGCGACCTTTTCCCTTGGTACTTACAAAGGCCTTGCTCATCAACTCGGCTTGCTGTGTGTCGAGGCCGGGGCCACGATCACTGATGGCGAAAATAAGATCTTTTTTGTCACAAAGTATTTCCAGGGTGATTTCGGCGGGGCTGACGTCAGCGGCATTATTCATCAGATTAAGAATGGCCTGGCTCACGGTGCCGTCCAGTTCCAAATTGAACTGGGTCAGCGCGGCTTGCATGTTACTGTGTAAATGGCAGTCAGGTCGCAATACTTGCCAATGATCAATCAACTGGGCAAGAAACAATTCACAACTAATATGCAGTCGCTGGGCTTCACCTAAATCTCGAGCAGTGGTTACCAAGCGCTTGAGGGTACTTTTACAGTGATCAAGTTGCTGCTGGAGCGTGGCGATATCGGCATTGGTGTCAGGGTCAAATTGTTGTTCGGCCAAATCTCCGAGTATCACTTTCATCGTTGCCAGTGGCGTGCCCAATTCATGGGCGGTGCCAGCGGCCAGAGTGGCAACGGCCAGTAATTGTTCATCCTGCAGACGATTCTCGCGGCTATTGGCCAGTTCACTTTCACGCTGTCGTAAGCGATGCGCCATTTTAAACACAAAATAGGTGATTAGAATTGCGCTAACCAGAAAGTTAGCCCACATGCCTAATATATGGGTGTTAAGAGCGGAGCCATGCTGTTGATGAGGCGACAGGGCGTCAAGCGGAATAAAGTAAAACAGCAATACGCTGTAAGCGATAAAACCCAGTCCACTGAGTAGCCAAGTATACGCCCAAGGCAGGGTGGCTGCGGAAATACACAGTGGTACTAGTAGATAGGAAATAAAGGGATTACTCGCACCCCCGGAAAAATATAATACTGCACTGAAGCCGACGATATCCACGCAAAGATGCACAAATAATTCGATATCAGTTACCGGCCAGCTGCGAAAACTCCGCCACCAGCTGAACATGGCAAACACCGAAATGGCAGCTAATAATAACTGCAGGGTGACATAAGGTAGCTGCCAGCCCAATTGGCTTTGGGCGTAATACACGGCGGCAAGCTGGGCGAAAATAACCAGACTGCGAATAATGCAGAGGCCGCGTAAATTGGCGGTATTGGGATTTAGTGCCATGCCCGACTTAGCCTTGATAACACGTTTGTGGAATTCCTGATTAATGTGGTGAATGCGGTCATAAATAAAGACTGACTTAAGTATACCTGTCTGTGGCGGCCAAGACCGTATTGACCATGCGACACTTTGTCGCATCCTGTCGGAGCCGTCGCTTTGTTAGACTGACACCCACTTTTGTATTTTAAAGGATGCCACTATGCGCAAGGCACTTATTATTCTTGGCTTATCCCTGTCAGCCCCGCTGATGGCCCACCAAGAGTCCAAGCTTGCTACCGGTGCCATAAGTCATGGGCCGGTCGGTGTGATGGGCGATCATTTACACAAAACCGGTGAGTGGATGTTTTCCTACCGCTATATGCGCATGGAAATGGATGGCAATGTGGACGGCACGCAGTCTAAGTCCAGCAAAGACATTACCGGTAACATGATGCAGCCCGGGCCTTATCTGGTTGCGCCTCTAAAAATGAGCATGGCAATGCATATGCTAGGCACCATGTATGCGCCGAATGATGAGCTGACCATGATGGTGATGGTGCCCGTGTTGAAGAAAGATATGGACCACGTCACCCGCATGGGTCAGGAATTTAGCACCTCATCTTCCGGGCTTGGCGATGTGTCTATTTCGGCCTTGCTCAGTGTCTTTCAGTCCAGTGATAAACGCCATCGCCTGCATCTTAATCTTGGCGTAAGTCTGCCTACCGGTTCAATTGATGAGCGCGACGCTACCCCTGCCATGGCCAATGCCAAAATGCCCTATGCCATGCAGCTGGGTTCAGGCACCTTTGATGTCTTGCCGGGCCTGACCTATCAAGCTTACTCCGCACAATATAACTGGGGCACTCAGGTATTAGCGACATTACGGAGCGGCGAAAATAACGAAGATTATCGTCTGGGTAATCGCTATGAAGTCAGTGGCTGGATAGCGCGCAATTGGTCGCCATCGTTAAGTAGCTCAGTAAGATTGAGGCATAGCAGCTGGGCAGATATTCATGGCGCCGATGCTGATTTAAATCCAAAGATGGTGCCTACCGCCGATACCCGCGCCCAGGGTGGCGAGCGCAGCGATCTGTTGCTGGGTGTTAATTATCTGTTTACCGCGGGTAGTTTAAAAAATAACCGCCTCGCCCTGGAATATGGGGTGCCGGTATATCAGGAGCTGGACGGCCCGCAGATGGAATCTCAGTCTACTGTGACTGTTGGCTGGCAATACGCATTATAAAATCCGCAGGATTTAGCGATCTACAGTGTGTAAGGATGATAGGCTACCGTTCTTCACGGTAGATCGTTTATTGTTCAGGGTTTGATGCTATGTCGCGTAAGTTATTGGTCACGATTCATCTTTATCTTGCCGCGTTTTTTGCTCCCCTTGTTATCGCTATGGCGGTGTCGGGCGGCTTGTACCTAGTTGGCGTGAAAGGCGAAATGACTAGCACAGTGGTCGCGAATCTAGGCGACGTCAGCCTAAATGCTGATAGCCCTACTTTGGCCGCTGACGTTAATAAAGTATTGCAGCAGGCCGGAATTGACGCCAATTTTGAGCAGCTCAAAGCTCGGGACAACAATTTTCAGACTCGGCCCAGTAGTCGAACTCATTACCTGCTTCGACAAAATAGTGACGGTGTCGAGATTCGTGAAGTCTTGCCTGACTTACAAGCGGCGATGATGGAATTACATAAAGGCCATGGGCCGGCCATGTATAAGCAATTGCAAAAAGTTTTTGCTGTGGGCCTGTTGTTTATTATCTTGAGTGGGCTGTATTTAGGGCTTATGTCACCGATGTACAGGCTTAAAACTGTGGTGGTCAGTGCATTTGGTTTACTGCTGTTTGCCGGCTTGGTGTTGTTCTAGGATTCAGTATCAGTAATGATTTCAATCAGCTCTAGCTGGTTTTTAGGCTCGCTAATCTCAGCGATAATACAGGCGTCTTTATATCCCGCAATGTGCAGTTGCTGCAGACAGGCATCGGCCTGATCTTTACTGACACTGGCCAATAATCCTCCGGAAGTCTGGGGGTCAAACAATAATTGATAGCGACTATTATTAAGCCAATTTTTATTCTCTTTGATCGCCGTCTGTACCCGCAAATTTTGGTTTTGCAGGCTGCTGCTAATCCCCGCTGCTAAACAGGCTAGCGCGCCATCGAGGGCGGGAATACTTCCGAGCTGAATCTGTGCGGACAAACCTCTGGGTTTTAGCATTTCTACCAAGTGACCGATAAGCCCAAATCCGGTGACATCGGTACAGGCGCTGGCACGGTGGTCTGCGAATATCTCTCCGGCGCGGCGGTTACTTAATAGCATGCCATCGAGTGCGGGTCGCAGCCATTCCCCCTTGGCCTCTAATTGGCCATGGGCGGCAAATAGCGTACCGGTACCTAATGCCTGAGTAAGGATTAAAACCTCGCCGGCATTGATGGTGGATTTTTGTAGTAAGGCATCAGTGCTGGCAAGTCCGTTTACGGCAAAGCCAATGCTCAGTTCCGCGCCTTCGCTACTATGACCTCCGGTGAGTGCACAGCCGTGGCGGTTAAGCACATTCACGGCGCCAGACATCAATTGCAGCATGTCGCGCTCGGTGATGCGGTCGGCGGCAAAGGGTAGGGTGACAATCGCCATGGCACTTTGGGGCTGGGCATTCATGGCAAACAAATCACTTAAGGCGTGTTCTGCGGCTATTTGGCCAAGTAAATAGGGCTCATCAATAAAGCTGCGGAATATATCCACACTTTGTAATAGCAGCTGCGTTTTCCCCTGTGAATTGATGTTAGAAATGTTAAGCGCGGCGGCATCGTCAGCTGAGTTTAGGCCCCAGACTACATCGTCACGATGAATGGGCTGTAGTTGGCCAATGACCTTGCTCAAAGTGTCAGCACCGACTTTGGCACCACAGCCTCCGCAGCGCATCATTAGGGCGGAATGATCACTGGGGGTTTCGTCGCCGCTGATGATAGGGTGAGCTGTTTGCGCGATGTCTTGGTTTGAGTGCATACCGAACTCACTAAACATCGCCATAAAGCGTCGATCAATATTGTCTTTCCAGTGCCATATCCTTTCGCCACTTAATGTCGGCCAAAAGCGGCGATGGGCAACCGCGGCTTTATTGCCTAGGGCGAGAATACTCAAAAAGTCCCGCTGAGGATGGTGATGCTTTAGGAACACGTCTAAAAACTTGCGCTGTAAATTTGCAAATAGGATCGGCCCTTGGCGCACCGCAAATACACCGGCAGCAGGGCGAGGATGATTTGTTTGTTGGGCAATATCGCCAGCGGCAAAGACAAAGTCATGGCTTTGAGATTGTAGGCTGTCGTTAACAGCGATAAAACCATTGGCGTCACAGGCAAGCCCGGAATGCTGGGGCCAGTCGGCGGCCTTGGCATTGGTACACCAAAAAATATAATCACTTTGCAATGTAGCGTCTTGGTCAGCAAGATGAATACTACGTTCAGAGAGTTGGACGACATCACTGCCGGGATGCAGCTTTATGTCTTTTGACTTTAAGGCGGCCATGACCACCTTGCGGATACGGTCTGGATAGCCTTTCAGTATCTCCGCGCTACGGTATACCAACTGATATTGTGGTGTGGCAATGTCCGGGCATTGACTGATGGTGTGCTGCATGGCGAGTATCAATTCCACGCCGGCCGCGCCACCACCAACGATGGAAATACTTGCCGGATTACTCGATTGCCTAAGCTGTTCCAAGGTTTGCTGCCAGCGCGGATAAAATTCGCTAATGGGTTTGACCGGCGTGGTATGGGTATCCGCACCTGGAATATCTAAGTTAGGCGTAATACCGCTATTAATAGATAGCAGATCAAAGGCAATGGCTGGTCGTTCTTTATCGCTTAGCCAGAGTTGTTTTTGCTGCAAATCAATGCGCTCGACACTGGCTTGAATAAAGCGTGCCCCAGAAAATTGGCAAAGCCGTATCAGATCGATGTGGGCATCGTCGAATTCATAATGGCCTGCAACAAGGCCGGGCAACATCCCTGAGTAAGGCGTTTGCACCTGTGGTGAAATTAGCGTCAGGCGTACACCGGGAAGTGGCTGCATCCCCCACATTTTCACTACCTGGGCATGAGCATGGCCGCCACCAATAAGAACCAGGTCGCGATAAATGATTGTGGGTGACATTGCCATAGGGTTTGATGCTTGCCTGTGCTGGATTTACAGGGTCTCAGGGGATGAGCGCAGATGCAATCGCTGTCGGCAATAGCGTGCTAATATATCTGCGAGGATATTCAATAACGCCGCACATAAAATCAGCAGCATTGCCCGGTCAAATCGGAACTCCTCAAAAGCCGAGTCTATATAAAAGCCCAAAGTGCCAATGCCTAACATGCCGAGGATGGCGGTCTCGCGCATAATGACCTCCCAGCGGTAGAGTAAAAAGGCCAGAAACTGGCGATACACTCTTGGCAAAACCTCGTAGCCATAGCGATTAAGTCCACCGCAAGCATCATCTCGTAGTTGTAACTCACCGCTATATCGCCCCAGTAAATGGGCGATGATAGCGCCGTTGTGAATGCCCAGAGCGACTATGGCTGGCAGCATGGATGGACCCAATAAGAGCAAGCCGATAAAGGCCAATAAATACTCGGGGAGGGTGCGGGCAATAATCAAGAAGCCGTCACCCAAGCTGCGTTTGAGCGGATTAAAAAATTGCCGGGAATTGAGGGGAAACCAAGCAAGGCTTAAGAGTGCGGTGAGCAGTAAGGCAATTTGACTGAGGATAATAGTGCTGCCGGCGCCGGGCAAAATCTGCTGCTGCCACAGCATCGCAAGCCAATCTGCCAAGGCGGAAAAATCGACATTGGCCTTGCCACGCAGCGGCGCGGGAATAATGTCTTCGCTAAAGAAGCGCGCAATATTTGACCATACGATGTGAGCAGTGGGTGGTAAATAAACGACAGCGGCAATAAGGTAAATCGGCAATAGGGCTTTTTTTAGCCACCAGCGCAGGCTGGCGACGATGGCCAGCAGTACATAGAGCAGTGCGGCGGCGTCCTGATATTGACCGTTGCCCAAGGCAGTTTCCAGATGGTAGCCAAGGGTTGGCAAACCGACAAATCCCAGCACGATGCTGGAACGAATCGCGCATTCAAAACGGTAGCTGGTGTATTGCAGTAGTGGTCGCCATGCCAGTGGCAGGGTGGTGTAAAAAAAGGCGCTGAGTCCGCCGCTGTATAAAAGGTTATTGCGCGGTGCCGCCTCGGTTTCCTCAAACAATTCGCCGTAAATTTTGGCCAGGGTCCCGGCGTAGGGAATGGCAATGGCGAGCAGGCCGGTGAGCGGCGATAGCCCAAATAATTGAATGAAAATCAGCGCCCAAAATAACTCATGGATGGCGCGAATAAAGGCACAAAAACCGCGCACCAATGGATGGCGATAAAATAAGGCGAGAATAAACCCTGCCGCGCTGGCCAGTGCCATGCCCTGCAAGGCAAAAGCCAAGGTATTGAGTGCGCTGCTGGCAATCTCAGAATAAGACCAGAAATTTGGCGACAATAGTCCCTGCGCCATGCGCAGTAATTCCCTGCCGGGGCTGGCTTGGTGAACGTCGATATCGGCAAAAAAGACAGCGATAAAGCCACTGATCGCCAGCCAAAAGCTAAGTTTGAGACGGCTGTGCTTATGTGAACTTGGTGCCGACGTAGTCATGTTTTTGTTTGATACAAGGCATCCAACTGCTGACGCTGGACTTTGTCTGCAGGTAAATCAAAAATAATAGCACCGTCTTTCAAACCAATCAGCCGCTGGCATACTCGCAATGCCTGCTCGGTATCATGCAGAGCAAGCACCATAGTGG
>JBLHPB010000043.1:0-19033 GCA_047624025.1 Zhongshania sp. | reverse complement strand
TCCAGTCTGGGGCTGCGCAAATGTGGTGGAATCACAGTGCGACGAAATTCCGGTCGGTGAGCGGCTATGGGGCTTTTTTCCTATGGCCAGTCACACCATTCTCCAGCCAGGAAAAATTGCGCCCGATCATTTCCGAGATATTGCCGCGCACCGTGCTGATCTTCCCGGGCCCAGCCTCTACAGCAGTTACCGCCGCACACAGGCAGAGCCGTTATTCGTACAACAATTTGAGAACGAGCGCTGCCTATTATTCCCGCTGTTTGCAACCTCGTTCGTCATTTACGACTACCTCATAGATAATGAATTCTTTGGAGCAAAGCAGGTCATTGTCGGATCAGTATCTTCAAAAACAGGGTTCGGGTTGGCCATGATGCTAGCTGATGATCCCGCTGTAACGCAAACAATCGTCGGCGTTACCTCTGAGCGCAACAAAGCCTTTGTTGACTCACTTGGCTGTTGTGATCAAGTTGTACTTTATGGCAACGAAAGCCAGGTCGACAACACTATCCCAAGCGCCTATGTTGACATGTCTGGCGATGTAAATCTGACCACCGCGCTGCATACCCATATCGGTGAAAACATGCTAGAAAGCTGTATGGTAGGCGGGAGCCACTGGGAAAGCGGCGGCAATGCCGGCAAACTTCCGGGCGCTAAACCAACGTTCTTTTTCGCCCCCAGCCAGATTGCCAAGCGCGATAAAGAGTGGGGACCAGGCATGGCAATGATGAAGGCAATGGAAGCGAGCTTTAAGGTCGCCTCAAAGGTCAAGGGCACTGTGCAGGTTGAATGGATCAATGGCGCCGAGGCGGTCAACGCGAGTTGGCAGGATCTACTAGATAACAAGGTGCCGGGCAGCAAAGGGATTATGGCTTCGATGTTGACTTCAGACTAAACCAGCAACAAAAGGACTGCCGCAAAAGCAACAGTCCTTTTATTTATTTTTATTATGTATGACCGGCAGCAGCAATGAATACCATATCCTAACAATCGCCGCTTACGAACTACGCCCGTGGTGGTAGGCCATGCACCATCGTAATAAATTCTAAAGACGTACCTGCACGCCGAAACTCGGACAAGGCCTGATACTCTGGGTCTTTGTACCAAGCATTCGCCGCTGACTCAGAGGGAAAACCGAATATAACCATACGACCCTTGCGTGGAGCTATCCCCTCAAAGGTAAAGGTGTTGTCATCGTAGGTATGAAAAGCGCCGCCATGCTTCTTTAATATGGAAAAAAAACCTTTCTCATACTTACGGTATTCGTCTTTATCATGCACTTCGAAGTTGGCGATCACATAAACTGGTGTATCTGACATTAGAATTACTCTCTGTTATTGAGAAATTTTTAATTTAAAAATTAGTCATCCAGGCGGCAACTGCACGGCCAATTTCTACAGGTGAATCTTCCTGTATAAAATGCGTGCCCGCCACCGTAACTTCGCTTTGATTAGGCCAGCTACGGCAAAATTCGCGTTGCTTGCCAATCAAGATGGAACCCGGTTCGGCATTAATAAACAGTTTAGGAAATTCTGCCGTGGCCATAAATTCCCCGTAACCACTAACTAGCTCGACCATATAATTAGGCTTGCCATCTATCGGAATTTGTCGCGGCCAGTTCAGTGTCGGCTGCCGGTCATCCGGCGTAGCGAAAGGCGCGCGATAATGCGCCATCTCTGCTTCACCTAAATCCCGAATAACCGAGCTTGGCAGCACCGCCTCGACAAACATATTTCGATTCAAAACAAGGTCCTCACCTTTATCCGAGCGAAAACCCTTAAAAACACCGACGGCGGAAGCAGGCCAATCATCCCAGCTCACCGGCATGACTATCGCTTCCATGTAGGCAACTCCCCGCACCGCGTCAGGATGATTTTTGGCCCAATGGAATCCCAAACCACTGCCCCAGTCGTGTATAACTAGGGTAACATTTTCGCTAACACACAATTTTAATAGCAGTTGATCAAGATAGTGGTATGCCACATCAAAACTGTAGCGATCTGCGCCAAGGCTGGCCGCTAGTTTTTCCGAGTCGCCCTGACCGATTAGGTCCGGCACAATAACGCGTCCACTGCCCGTCAGCTCGGGTATGACATTCCGCCACAAGTACGAAGAGGTCGGGTTGCCGTGCAATAAGACAATGGGCGCACCTTGGCCTTCATCGATATAGGCTATCTTTTTCCCATCTACTTCTGCAAATTTTTTGTTATAGGGCATCTCGTCAGAAATCATTTTAAATCCTCTGTATTTAGAATAATTTTCTCTCAGGAAGCACTTGACTTTAGCTGCATTAAGCTATTTCCTGACGCCATAATTGTAGACGCATGCATAGCAGTTCTCAGCATTATACGCTGAAAATAGAACTCCGCTGTCGAAATTTTTATTAAAAAATGAACCCCTATTATTTCTAAAATAAAAAAATCTTAACGTGACATATAGTATTGATAGAGATCAGGAGATAAGCGCTTTAACCACCACAACCACCGACTGGACTTATGGGGTAGTAGCATGAATGTATTTTTCTGCACAGCAGTGTAAATAGACTCAGCAATATCATCGGCTGAGAGTTTAGATGCCGCCATCATCTTTTCGAGGTTTCCCTTTATTTTTCCATTCTCAACACCAGAAGAATCAGCAAGCCCTGTTTTGAACATTGATGGGCAAACGACTGTCACGCCGATATTTGCCGATTTAAGCTCCCAGCGCAATGTTTCAGACAGCGCAATAACCGCGGCTTTCGTTGTGTTATAGCTGCTCATATGAGGTGTGCAGCTGATTCCGGCGACAGAGGCAATATTAACAATATGACCACCACCTTGTTTCTTGAGGGCAGGCACAAACACTTTGCAGCCACGGACGGCGCCGAGTGTATTAATGTCGACAATTCGCTGCCAACTGTCTATCGATTCTTTATGAATACTATTTATGGAAGCAATACCGGCATTGTTGACTAACACATCAACCCCACCCCAGCGCTCATTACATTTCGTGAGCAATTTCTCAAAATCAGCTTCTTGGCGCACGTCACAGTGCTGTATAAAACTGTCCTTACTGTGCCCTATCACAGTATCAAAGCATTCTTGCATTGCCGTAGCATTGATGTCAGCAATCGCCACCTTCCAGCCCTGCTCCGCAAATCGAATCGCCATAGCTCGCCCGAGCCCGCCGCCGGCACCGGTGATCGCAACGCGCTTGGCTTCTATTCTTGAATGTATCGAGGACCTCATGCTTATGCCATATCAAATTCACGACGGTCGGGATCGGTATTCGCCTCAACACAGGCAGACATTACTTTTTCTACACAGGCACCAAACGCTCTATTCATTGAAGTATTCCCTTTAAAAGTATTACTTAATTTTTACTGGCCCATGAAATGAATCCCCACTAGCAAAAAAGCAAACCTTGGCCGGAAAAGGAATTTCGACGAATAGGTCCTCCTTTAGTTTTACTTCTCGTACCGACCATCCGTCCGGCAATATTCGCGGAGCAAATTCTAACCCTAATGGCATACCCGTTACTTCAGTAACCTGGGAAACATAGTCCATACCGTCACCCATAGACAAAATTTCAATTTTTCGCCCCTTGGCAAAAATAACGCTGTGATGTTTATGTATTTCTATCAGCAGTAGCTTATCCCTCTTAATACTATAGTTCAGATCGATTTCCCCAAGCATCGCAACATGAGAAAAGCAGCGGCCATTGACCATCATTGCTTCCAACGGCCCGTCCATGCTTTCAGTTGGAGGGCCACGAAAATAAGCGACGTCATGACTTGAGCGCCCTACTCCACTTTTAATAAACCCATCTGGCGCCTCGAGGGCCTCATATTGTTCAGACGTAAAGGATTGCTGGCAGAGCCAAACCTTTTGAGTCGCTAACTCCATGATCTCGCCATAAAATCCCAGGCCATCCAATGTCCAGTTTTGCCCCCACGCGGGGTTTCCAATGGTAGCTTGCGCACGGTCTATTATATTAGTCATACAGTTATCCTCTTTATCAGCAAAAATAGGCAGTTGATATTCATAGGTGGCAGCAGTGTTCAGTTCAATTTACCTGAAGAAATTTAATAATCTCATCAACCAGAACGCCGGGAACCTCTTCCTGAATAAAATGGCCACCGCCGGCGATAATCTTATGGCTTTGACCCTGGGCACCGGGCACCCGTTTCTTAAAGCGTCTTTCCACTCCCCTAGAAACCGGGTCTTTATCACCAAAAAGGGTCAGAAAGGGCTTCTCAAATTGTTCGAGCTTTCCCCATGTCCCGAGATTAATTGACAATTCTGGATTATCAGGAAAAATCGTTATCAGCTGCGGGAACTTGGTGATACCAGCCTGAAATCGCGCACGAGGGAACGGCGCTTTTTCATAGGCATGAAGCTCTTGCTTTGAAAGACTAACCTGCAGGGCATTTCGAAAAGCAAGTGACCATGGAAATAGCGGTGCAAAACGCATAACAAAGAGCCAAATTTTTAGCCATTTATTTCCACCGTCGCCTCTTGGAATACCTGTATTCGACGCAATAACGCGATCAAAGCGCTCTGGGTACTGAGCCACTAGATATAAACCTATGGTGCCTCCCCAGTCCTGACAAAACAGACTAATATTACTCAATTCATTGGCCAGCAGCCACTTGGACATCCAGTCACAATGCCTGGCTAGCGTGTAATCTTTTTTCTTTGAAGGCTTGTCACTGCGGCCACAGCCCACTAGATCAACAGCGATAACTCGCCGACCAGTTTTAACAAGCTCTGGAATCATTTTCCGATAAAGATAGCTCCACGTTGGGTTGCCATGCATGAGCACTATCGGCTGCGCATCCCTTGGACCTTCATCCACATGGTGAATACGTATCTCAGTGCCGTCATCGTCTTTAATGACGGTATAATGAGGTTCAAAATTGTAATCCGGAAGATTATGGAAACATGCATCCGGTGTCCGTAGTATTTTCAATTGCTATCTCCATTCGCGGCCTTTTCTTTGACAGAAGTTTCTCTACCCCACACCTCGATATGCTTGTGTCGTTCAACCCGCCTAGAGGCTGTCAGGCTGAGCAAGGAGCCAAGGCCCACAGAATTAAGGGCGTCATAACATGCCGCCTGTTCTATTGGCGAAAGCGCCGCGAAGGCATCGGTAATTCGTTGCAGCATGTACAAACGATAAGGCACAACCATGCCTTTGATGGCTTTACCTCGAAATTCATAATGCATCTCCCCGAGCATTTTTATGTGCGGTTTCGGCGTTACGCATTGCCCGGCTACCGATGCACCTTGCGTCGCCAAAAAGGCGTCAACGGCCTTTATGGTTTCTTGTAGTTCGGGAAGAAAATCCCTGCCTACCAAGCCAAGGACATTGAGCAGCGTATCGGGCAAAGCATCGTCGTTGAAAAGTTTTTCCGAATAATCCCCGTACTCGGGCATGTCGCGCTCTGGTGAGTTCATCCGCTCAACCCAGCGATACACCCGCTGGGCATTATTACGCATAATAGCGCCGGGGTAGGGATCACGGGATAAATGCGCATACAGCGGGCCCAGCAGCCCGTAGTCTGCGACCGTAGGCCGACCGCCGAACAAATAAGGATGCTGCGCAAAATGCGCATTAAGTAAACTTAGTAACTCATCATATTGCGCCTCGATCACCGGAATACTCTCGACGGTGACGCCCATTAAGGGTAAGTAGCCACGCATCGGCGCCATCGCTCGCTCAGCGATCTCGGCGATAGATTTTTGATCTCCGCCCGGCAACACATGATCACCAAATTCACCGTGTAGAAAACCTTGGTTTTCTGCCGGAAAACTCCAGCGATAATGCATAGCAACCTTAAATAGGCCCTCACTCCCGAATAAGTCCAAAATCAATGAGGCGATTTTCTGTTTAGGCGAAGCGGGATAGACGGAATAGAGGCAGCTGGGCAAGGAATCAAAATGATCTATAATATCGACAGTATCTTGAATCAATTGCCCATCAGGAAGTTCAACCACGGGTAGTACGCGTCGTTTTATCACTGGAAATACTTGCTCGCGACAGCGCTCGCTGCCGGGCATCATCTCATCAAAGGCAATATGCTGCTTACGCAAATAGGCGCGCGCCTTACCTGAAAATAGTGACATGGGTGCACCATAGAGAATTACTTTAGCACTATCGTTAGCAGCCATAACTAGTTCCTCACTTTCAGCATCAGTTTGCCCTTGTTTTCACCACTAAAAATCATCTGCAGTGCCTCAGGAAACTTGCTGATGCCTTCCACTATGTGCTCGCGGAATTTAATTTTACCTTCGTTCTCCCAGGTCAAGAGATCAACAAACGCTTCTTTGTTCCGGTGCATATAGTCGCGCATCGTAAAGCCTTTTATCATCAAGCTCTGTGCAACAATCTGCATGTAGTTAGCTGGACCACGGTTATCTTCAATATTTTCATATTGGGAAATCGCACCGCAGGCGACAATGCGCGCGTGACGATTCGCCAACATGAGCACCGCCTCCAAGGTCTTTCCGCCAACCGCATCAAAATAGACGTCGATGCCCTCTGGCGTTGCCGCTTCCAAAGCCGCAGCAATACCACCCTTTCGGTAGTCAATAACACTGTCGAGACCAAGCTCATCTTTTAAGTAGGCACATTTTTCAGGACCACCGGCAATCCCCACTACTCGACAGCCCTTAATTTTTGCTATCTGTGCAACAACATGACCAACCGCGCCTGCGGCCGATGACACCACAACCGTCTCACCTGGCTGCGGCTTTCCGATATCCAGCAAGCCAAAATAAGCGGTAAAACCTGGCATGCCTAAACCGCCCATGAAACGCGTCAGCGGTACGAAACTTGGATCAATTTTCCGCAGCAACCGACCATTCAACGTCGCGTGAGTCTGAATACCAGTGAAACCAGTGCAAAAATCGCCGACTTGATAGAAATCTGAGCGTGAAGCAGTAACCTCGGCTACACCAAAACCACGCATTACCTCACCCAATTTAACTGGCTCAATGTAGCTCTTTTTATTGGTAATCCATCCTTTCATCGCCGGATCAACAGAGAGGTAGTGCAACTTTATCGAGATCTCCCCATCCTCAGGCGCTGCAATAGGGTCATGGGTAAACGCCCATGTCTCAGCGTTTGGTATACCGATTGCCGGTTTAGTGAATCTAATTTGCGTAATTGATGAATCCATCTCTCAGATTTCCTTTTAGCGATATATGCAAATACTATATATTGGCAGTTATTGTGTCAAATTAATTTATGGAGATATCTTGTGTATTTATAAAATAATCACCACGAATATTAAAATTAATCTAGAAACACTTTACTGCGCCTCACCGCCAAAACTACCGTGCCAGATAGTCAACATTATGCGCGCCCATCAATACCCTGCGCGCTCTTCAAGTAAGTCAGAATAGAAATCTGGTGATAACAGCTCATATTTATCAGATCGAGGTCGCCGCACGTAAATATGATCGCCACCAATCTTGTCAAGATGGAAGGCCTCTTCCCTCAACGCCCCCTTCACGAGCTTAAAGGTTGCAGTGGTTGCTGTTGTTTTTTGAATTCGCACAAATACTGGCTGAGCGTAGAACGGCAAGTCGCGCTCAACCAGTGACTGAAGCGCATCAATATCAAATGAGCTGGCATCGCTAAATTCAAACGCCACCATTCCAGCGCGTCCCTCTACACCAGGCACTTCGACACCGTATACATTGGCCATTGCGATCTGCGGGTGCTTGTTTAGTACTTCAGCGACCTCATTTGTCGACACGTTCTCGGCGCGCCAGCGAAAGGTATCGCCGATCCTGTCGACAAACTGAAAGTGCTTTAAACCGAGCGCAAAACCGACGTCAATTTCACGTACCAGATCACCGGTATTAAACCAGCGATCTCCTTTTTTGAATACATCGCGTAAAATTTTGCCATCGCTTGCGCTGCTGTTAGTGTAGCCCTCAAAGGTGGCCT
Source organism: Zhongshania sp. (assembly GCA_047624025.1). GTDB lineage: Bacteria > Pseudomonadota > Gammaproteobacteria > Pseudomonadales > Spongiibacteraceae > Spongiibacter. The sequence continues at coordinate 11,098 of JBLHPB010000043.1, read as the reverse complement.
TCGGAGTGATCTCGCCGATAAGCAAGCTAGGCTCTCCCGTCGCGACTTTTATGCAATAACCACGTTCATCACGCAAAATAACATCGTTTTCAACATCATATTTAACTGTATCTGCTTTAACTAATGGCGTTCCGATAGTTCGGTCTTTATTCAGAATATTGGCCATCGTCACATTGCCTTCGCTCGAACCATAAATTTCACAGATTCGATCAACGCCAAAACGTGAGCTGAATACATCCCAAACATCGGGCCGCAAGCCATTTCCCAACATTTTAGTGAGTGGATTATTTTTTTCTTGCGGACACTCGGGCTGCACCGCAAGATACCGGCAGATCTCGCCTACATAAATAAAACAATTAGTTTTATTTTCTTGCACATCAGACCAAAAATTGGAGGCTGAAAAACTGCGTCGCAAAAAGATTGACGCACCATTAGAGATAACACCGCAAAAGCCCGGCCCCAGTCCTGTTATATGGTATAGCGGCAAACATAAGTAGAGGCGATCCTCCGGCGTCAGCCGTAAACCAATACGACCAAGGCCGTGGCCAGCCGCCAAGATCTTGCGATGATTCATAATTGCGGCTTTCGGAAGCCCGGTGGTACCGGAAGTAAAGATGTAAGCAGCAACTTCTTTGGTCTTAATACGCCGCGTCACCTCCAGGTTGCCTGTTGGCATCACGGGATACGCTGCAGAAAGGTCTATTGCCCAGCCTGGCGCTTTAACCGCCCCTGTATCTCTTAACCAGAAATAGTCTTTATTTAGGCTCAAAGGTAAATCGTTTAGGATCTCAGCGAGTATTGAAACACGCTCCTCGCCGACAATGATTTTTTTGCTACCGGTCGATTTTATGCAGTGGATTAAGCCATCACCCGACAATCCATTATTAATCAGACTCGCCTCCGCGCCCAGCTTTGCGAGGGCGAGAAAGGTCAGCACAAATTCAGCGCGGGTCTCCATAAACACCGCAACAGCATCGCCACGTTCCACGCCGTTTGTTTGTAAGGTTCTCGCCAGCTGATTCACTTCAACATTGAATTGAGAGTAGCTCCACTCACGTCCCTCAGAGACCAGCAAGACATTATCTGGGTAGCGACTCACCGTCGACTCGAACAACAATCCCAAGGAGTTGCAATCGTCAAAGTTGGGCATCTTATAGGTCATTGCGGGGAGAATATGTCGTGCCTCACCTAGCACACGAAAGACCTCACGAAAACCTGACTTATTATTCATATTAAGACCTGCCATGCTATCAGTAGTGCAATTAGGTTAGCGGACACACAAGCTAACTATTTCGCCAACGCATACACTCTTATAATTGTCACTCCTAACGTAAAAGCCTATTAGTGCGTATCCCATAAACAGAGAACTTAATACATATTGACACAAGGAGTGTCATTATGTATACCTACACATTAAAAAAATTCATGACCATAGGAATCAAGGGATTATGTCGATGACAATCTGGGCAGTTGCCGTGGCCACATATGCATTGTTCTGGCTATGGTATGTCGGTACTCGTCAGCGTATCAGTCCTGAGGAAGCCGACAAGATAGTCGGATTATTTAGTAATTCAGCGCACAGCCACACACCAGCACAGATTAAGGCATTACGAGATTTTTTTGCTAATGACGATGGTCGAGATTTTGTGATGGTGAACCTCATTCACCTAAAAAAGCCGGTAAAAGAATCGAGTGAAATGCTGGCGAAATACCAAAAGGTTTTTCTTGGCGCACTGCTGCGCAAAGCAGGGCACCCAGTTCTGATAGCCAAACGCAGCGGTGGCAATCTTGAACTGGTAAATTGTGAAGAAAATAATGACTGGGCGGCCGCCGGCATGATTCGATATCGAAGCCGCCGCGACTTGATGGAAATACTGCCCAGCACCGTAGGCAGTGAACATCACCAGCTTAAGCTTGATTCCTTAGAAAAAACGGTAGCTTACCCTGCATCTGACTGGTTTATGCTCGGCGGCCCACGCATCGTGGTAGCACTCATCATCGCCCTTGCTGCCTGCATTGCTCAACTTATTCTACTTATTTGATTGGCGCACAGGCTTTTACTTACCAACGATCACTACACCAGTGTAGGGTTTTCTCTCATTTCATCTTACCTTTGCACCAAGTCGTAGCGCGGCGCCACAGGATCTTGTTATACACAAGGGAAACTAGATTTAATTGTTACTCGGCTAGCCATACAATTAGTGTTATTTTGTTCTAATTCAAATTGCTTAAATACGCCAACAATAAGAGTAAAGCCGCAATGACGATGAGCCTGACGAAAAAATACCTGCCGACACTCGCGTTTACCCTACTGACCGCATGTGATAGCGCAACGCAGCTTTCATCTGAGCCTGACGCCGATGCTTTCGGCAGTACACCGGCAAGTCATTTCACTACGGAATTAAACCAGGCGGTTTTGAAATCATTGCCCTTTAGCGACAAGGGAGATTTCGACGAGGCTACGCGCGGACTGATTGCCCGGCCCGACTCCCTTAAAATTGCAGGCCCTAGCGGCAGTATCGCTTGGGAGCCGGCGACCTATGATTTTATACAGGGCGACGCGCCAGCGTCGGTAAACCCCAGCCTGTGGCGTCAGGAGCAACTCAATAATATTCACGGCTTATTCAAGGTAACCGAGGGTGTATACCAAATTCGCGGCTTTGATTTAGCGAACCTCACATTGATTGATGGTGAGCACGGCTGGATCGTGGTGGACCCCCTCACCAACAATCAGACCGCCGCCGCTGCGATTAACTTTGCCTTTGAGCATTTACCAAGCAAACCCATCAGCGCGGTGCTATTTACCCATAGTCACATCGATCACTTTGGGGGCGTACTCGGCGCGCTGGATGCCGCGCAAACCGCTATAGCAAGCGTACGGGTTATTGCCCCCCAAGGTTTTCTGGAAGAAGCCACTAGCGAAAATATGCTGGCGGGGCCGACCATGATGCGCCGCTCTGACTTTATGTACGGCAGTACACTCCCGCGAACTCCACGGGGGCATATCGGTTCAGGGCTAGGTAAAGGGCCTTCTTACGGCAATATCAGCATTCTTCCGCCAACAGATACAATTGACCATACCGGCCAGACATTAGTGATCGACGGGGTGGAGTTTGTTTTTCAAAATGTCTCTGGCTCCGAGGCGCCAGCGGAATTTACCTTCTTTTTACCTGCGCACAAAGCCTTTTGCGGTGCCGAACTGGTTTCACGCAATATGCACAACCTCTATACCTTGCGTGGCGCTAAAGTGCGCGACGCACTGGCCTGGAGTGGCTTTATAGACGAAGCCAAAAACATGTTCAGTGAAGCAGATGTGTATTTTGCCAGTCATCATTGGCCAATATGGGGACGCGATCGTATTGCCAATTTTTTGGAGACACAGCGTGACACCTATAAATATATCCACGACCAAACCTTGCGGCTAGCATTTAAGGGCTATACGCCTAGCGAGATCGCCGAGCAAATCGTACTACCAAAATCCCTACAAAAGGATTTCTCAAATCGGGGTTATTACGGCACTGTCCGGCACAATTCACGGGCGGTATACCAACGCTATTTTGGTTGGTATGACGGCAACCCCGCCAACCTCGATCCGCTAACGCCTGAGCAAGCCGCGCAGCGCTATGTAGAGGCGATGGGTGGCGCGCAGCAGGTGATAGCGTTAGCGGAAAGTGCCTTCGACAGCGGTGAATATCGTTGGGCAGCAACGTTACTGAATCACGTGGTTTTTGCTCAGCCGTCTAATAGCGACGCAAAAGCCCTATTGGCTCGCAGCTACGACCAGCTGGGCTATCAGGCTGAGTCAGCGCCCTGGCGTGACAGCTATTTAACCGGTGCTAAGGAGCTTCGCCAAGGCAAGCCTAAAAGCGCCGCCGACCTAGCACTGGGCCGAGATATGATTAAATACGCCGCCAGATCAAATTTCTTTGACGTGATGGCAGCACAATTGAATGCAGAAGACGCAGAGGGAATGGCCATGATTATTAACATCACCTTTACCGACCTGCACGAAAATCACGTACTTACGCTCAAGAACTCCGTGCTACACCATGCGCAGGCCCCAGAAAATTCCGAGGCAAATGCCACGCTCAAGATAAGTCACGACTTATTTTTGGATATGGTATTAGGCAATGCCTCAGTTAAAAAACTCATCTTCTCGGATGAACTTTCAATCGATGGCAGTAAAATTGACTTGGCGCGTTTTCTTGCCCTACAAGATAAACCGAAAGCGGTGTTTGAGATCGTGAGGCCCTGATAAATCAATAACCAGCGCGCTTCGGCGCAGATCGCAATGCAGAATTTGGGACGATCGCGGCATACGCCGGATTGTCCCATCTGTTTAAACCGAGCGACAAACACCAATCAATAAAAACTAGGCCGCAGCGTCTACTACGCAGGCAAAATCTTGCGCACAATCGCCTCGCACTCGGCCTTACGCATATACTTGGGCACTGGGTAACCAAACAAGCCATGAGATTCTTTCAAGGCACGGCGCGCCAACTCCTCCACCATTTCTGGCTTCAGCGCATCACAGCTTTTGGGAACGCCAATACGCTCCTCCAGATCTCGAACGGCCATCACCAGCTTTGTTGCCCGCGCTAAGTCAGCGTCGGCATCGGTTCCGATACCGGCTGCTGCAGCAATCCGAGCCATTTGAGGAGCGGCTGTCTCACAGTAAAAATCGAGCACATGGGGTAAAAACAATGCGTTGGCCAAACCATGGGGTATATGACACAGAGCGCCTAGCTGATGCGCAAGACCGTGAACATAACCCACGTTGGTAATGGTAAAAGCCGCTCCGGCATAGCAACTCGCTACCGCCATCGCCTCTCTGGCTTCAAGGTTTTCACCGTCTTTTACTGCATTTTCTAAATAACGGAAAATCATTGCCGTTGCGGCAAGGGATTTTTTCAAAGTTTCTTCGGTCGCCTCTGTCGCCAGTGACGACTCAATCGCATGAGTCAAAGCGTCTATTCCGGTCGCAGCGGTAATAGCAGGCGGCAGTCCAGTCATTAAACTTGCGTCCAAGGCAACCGCATCCGGCACCAATTTTGGATCGACGATAAAGCATTTTGTGCTACTAGCGGTGTCGGTGATAACCGACACCATTGTCGCTTCGGAACCCGTGCCGGCAGTCGTTGGAATGCAATATAGAGGGAGGCCCCGCTTAGCTACTTTGAAGAAGCCCTGCATTTTTCTAGGGAGCTGCTTAGACCCAGCGGCAATGGCAATCACCTTGGCTGCATCTAAAGACGAGCCCCCACCAATCGCCAGCACAGCGTCACAGTCACTGTGTCGACAGTGCTCAATACCACCCTCCACCTGCGAAAAATCTGGATCTGGTAGAATCGCATCATAGATTTCCACCGCTACGCCGCACTTTTCCAGCTCGCCAGTAACCCGCCCAACCAGCCCAAGCTCTACTAACATATTGTCAGTAACCACCAGAACTCGTTTGTAACCAAATCGCCCTATTGCCGCGCAAAGCGCCGCGGCGCTTCCGGCACCGCTATAGATCATAGGCGACGGCACACTGATGAATTTCATTGTAATGCGGCTAAGTACCGTCATTACTCGGCTATATAAAACTATTAGAAAGTGCATGTGACATCCCATATTGACAGTGACAACATAGTAGCGCACGGCAGCATTTCGTCAAAGCCGCCGCCGTTGAGTCCCTCGCTATATGTACTAAGGTTTACCCCTAAAGGTCTAGAATTTACTTATTTACACCCGGTCTATGCGGTGGACGAGAAAGACGATTTTTAGAACACCCGAATACGTCGCCCGCGAGGCCTAGGAATTATTTTATTATCGGGTAGTGAGCAAATTCTATCCATACGCGTGACACTGCCGTCGGCATATTCCCAAACCAGCTGATCACCGTCGAGATAGCGCTTCACGACTATCGGTCCCCAGCCAAAGGCACGAAACTCCAACACGCCATCATTCCAGTCCATACTGGCAGAGGTGCGCGGACAATACTCTTTGCCGCCAAAGGTAAACAGCACTGAACCCTCGGTATCATTTGAGTTTAGGCCCCCGCTACTGTTTGGCCCGCCATCATGAATAATGCCTGCCGTGGTAACCACTACGCGGCTGCCACACTGCTCTATGCGCTCGACATGCCCAACGTTACCGTCAACCGCAAGCCACAGCCCCCTGATATCAGCGGCACCGTCAACTAGAGGCTCAGTGCATTGGGCGAGAATGGGAAACGGGAAATGCGTATAGCCACAACCGGGCGTATTACCTTTGGGAATGTCCGGCGCACTCAAACCGCTGCCATCCAGTACCGACAATTCACAGTAGTTAATAACACTGCCATCGCCCGCAAGCGTGGCGGCAGCCGTTGCCAAAGGCGGGCGAGCAGAGAAAAACATTAGCCAGAAGCCAAAGGCGAACAAAGCCAAAAGGCAGGCGATGCCGCGCACCGACACTTTTCTTAACATTGAAGAATACTCCTGGGAAAATCAGTTTGGCCAATAAATTGTTTCGTCGCCGGGTAGCACCTTTTCCGCAAGAGACTTATCGATAGCAACCGGCATCTCGGCTACATAGGGATAAAGTGCTGGGGTCCTACCGGCCTGATGTTGTTCCAACATAACATTCAATTTGGCCACCACATCCGGCCGTTTATCAGCCAGATTAACTTGCTCCGTCGGATCTACCGACAAATCAAACAACCACTGTTTTTTTGGGTTATCGGAGACCTGTAGTTTCCAATCTTTATGACGCACCACCTGGTAGTAGCCACTCTGCCAAAACAAGGTGTCTCTCGCCCACTCTCCGTTTGCCTTACCCGTCGCCAGTGGCAGCAGGTTTTCGCCATCGATCACACGACCCTTAGGTAGTGGTGCATTCGCAGCAGCAGCCAGTGTCGGTAGAAAATCGATATGGGCTACTGGCGTATCTACGTTTGTTTCGCGGGCAATCTTTGCAGGCCAACGCATAAAGAGCGGCACGCGGATACCACCCTCAAACATAGTCAGTTTCCAGCCACGATAGGGCGTATTTACATCCGGCATGCCAATATAGCCAGCACCGCCGTTATCGCTAGAAAACACGACAATAGTATTGTCTGATAAGCCTTCTGCTTCCAAGGTCTCCAAAATACGCCCCACACTGCGGTCCACCGCGCGAATCATTGCCGCGTAAACCCGTGCTCTATGAGGCTTTATGTCGCCGACCGCCTCGTAATCTTCTCGCGTTGCCTGCAAAGGCGTATGTGCCCCCCAATGCGCGAGGTAAAGAAAAAATGGTCGATTCTTATTTACTTTAATGACCTTAAGCGACTCCTCGGTCCAGTAGTCGGTGAGATAGCCTTTTGGCTCAAAGATTGAGCTATCGCCAGTAAAAGTCGTGGCATATCGCATTTTGGCCCAAAGAAATTTATCAATCGGATCAAAGGGCAACTCGGCATTCACAACATCAGGATGATCTTTGGGCAAGTAAAGTCCGCTGTGCATATACAAGCTTTGCGCAAAACCCTGCCCCTCCGGGCTAACCCCCTCGCCCTTACCAAGATGCCATTTGCCGATGTGGGCGGTGTAATAACCACGATCGCGCAATATTTCTGCCAGCGTGATTTCTGATGCAGGCAAGGCCTGCTCGTCATAAGACGGCATTTTCTCTGCAGCCCTTTCGTTGTATCGACTAGGCGGCAGCCCGTTATCCAAGGATGACGAAATCATTTTTACCATTGGCCCCATACCACCTGGTGTCGGCGTAAACTCAAAGCCGGTGCGCGTTGGGTAGCGGCCTGTTAACAACATGGCCCGCGACGGCGCACAGGTTCCCGCACCGGAATAAGCCTGAGCAAAGTTAGCACCACTGGCGGCCAATTCATCAATATTGGGCGTTTTCAATTGGCCGTCAGCAACACCACCACCAAAGCTTGAGATATCGTTGATACCTAAATCGTCGGCCAGAATAACAATGACATTTGGCGGACGATCCTGAGGCGAGACTACTGCCTGCGCAGGCCCTTGATGCCAGGGAATGGGCTTGTTTTCTTCAACCTCATAGTCTCGAGACGTCTGAAACTGCACCATAGCCAGCATCAGGTCGATTTGATTAAACCACGCGGTGCCGGCCAGCGCTGGGAGCACTATCAAAATAGTTATTAGTGTTTTTTTCATTGGCCAACCTATTTGATCAAAGAAAATTAGTTTAAAAACCGATTAAGGGCGCGGGTGCCGTTGAAGGGAAAGCATCCGTCGGTGAAATACAGTACTGGCTATATAAGCTACTTCAGTTCGCTAGAACTCTTACCCAAGAGCTGACGCGCAATAATCAATTGCTGAATTTGCTGGGTGCCTTCATAGATATCAATTATTTTAGAATCTCGCGCAAACTTCTCTAACAATTGCGTTTGGCTGTAACCGAGCTGCCCACAAATTTCCACACATTTCAGCGCCACCTCGTTACCCATGCGGCCAGCTTTTGCTTTGGCCATGGAGGCGTTCATCGAGTTTGGCTGTCGCTTATCCGCCATCCACGCCGCTTTTAAGACTAGCAAACGTGCGGATTCCCAGTCAGCCTCCAAAGCATAAAGGTCATTTTCAATTGCCGAGAGTTGGTGATAGTTCTTGTCATAAGCCAGTGCTATGCCTTGCTCTTTGAGTAAGTCCTGGGTTAAATCCAAGGCGGCTCGCGCCAGCCCAATGGCTTGTGCCGCGACCAGTGGCCGCGTGTTGTCGAAGGTCTGCATGACGCCACCAAAGGCCTTTTTGCGCGCCTCCGCGGTTTTCGCAATATCGGGATTGCCAAGTAGGTTGGCCTTGGGAATCCGACAATTATCGAACACAATTTGGGCGGTATCTGAGGCCCGAATACCAAGCTTGTGCTCTACTCGCGTGACCGTCATCCCCGGAGTGCCTTTGGGCACGAAAAACGATTTAATGGCGGCCTTGCTCATAGCAAGATCCAGCGACGCCCACACCACAACCTGACGACAGCGGTAGCCATCAGTCACAAATATCTTCTCACCGTTGATAACCCATTCGTCACCATCTAGCTTAGCGGTTGTTTTAATATTGGCGGAGTCCGATCCGCAGCCCGGCTCGGTGATCGCCATGGCCGCATACAATTCACCCCACTCCGCCTTTTGCGCTTCAGTAGCAACCGCTTCTACAGCGGCATTACCCAATCCCAATGTAGGCATCGCGAGAAACAGGCCGACATCGCCCCAACACAAGGCTTCCGATGCGACTGCCATACGCAGATTGTTACCGTTGCGACTCCCTGCTTGAGAGCTTTTAGCGTCCTTTGCCTTAGATGACGAACGCCCGGCCTGAAGCAAAGCGCTTAACTCCACTAACTCTTCAGGAAGTTCTTTCTGTTCCAGCGAGTCGTATTTACGAGAAATGGGACGCAAGCCACTCTCTGCAAACTGGCGCAAAAGTCCGCTTAAATTTTGTAAATCTTTAGGAAGCTCTAAATTAATCACGTGTAAGTCCTTATTCAGTCAATGAGGGCTGAGAAAAAAGATTAGGCAACGACGAGACCATTTAACACCGGCAGCGCTCGTAAGTTACGGTACCAAAGCTCGACCGGGTGCTCTCTGGTAAAACCGTGGCCGCCCAGTAACTGCACACCGTCTGTGCCGGTTTTCATGCCCACTTTGATTGCTTGCCGATGCACTAGGTAAGCCATGCGATTGCAATCCAAACCATGCTCCGCTTGCGAGGCTGCGCGATAGACCATTAAGCGTAAGCCCTCAAGCTCGGTCGCCATATCCGCGACCATAAAGGCCACCGATTGTCGATGTGAAATAGGCTCGCCAAAAGCGACGCGCTCATTGACGTAATCTTTCACGTAGTCCAATACCGACTGGCAGGTGCCCACAGCAAGCGCGGCGGTCGCGATACGGCTCAGAGATAAAAATCGCTGAAGATCAAAACTATCGCTTAACACTGCGTTAGCTGGCAGCGCCACATCGCTCATACTTAAGCCGTACAGTGGCAATGGCTGCAGCCCCATATACTGCTCCGGCGCAAAGGCACATCCCTGCAAGGCCCCCTCCATAAGAAACGCCCGCGTACCCAGAGACTCGCCGCCAGCGTTGACCGCGTTAGCGAAAACGAGCAAAAGCTTGGCATCAGAACCAAAAGGCAGCAAACTTTTCTGGCCCGACAATAACCAGCTACCATCGCTTTGCTGCCGTGCACTTGTTACAAGATTACCGGGGTCACAGCTAATGCCGGGCTCCATCAAGGCTACCGCCGCTGGCACAAATTGATCCGCCAATAAAGTCTGCGCCACCGTTTTCTTCTGGGCATCACTGCCCCACTCCATCACTGTATTAATGACGCCAAGGGGCGCCAAAGCGGCCAGCGCCATCGCCATATCACCCTGGGCGAGGTCTTCGATTGTCAGTACATTGGAAATTGGATGACGGCCAGCACCTACGCCACCCAGCGCCTCTGGAATCGGCATAAAGTTCAGACCAAGCTCTACCGTTTTATCAAGGAAACCATCAGGTAGTGACCGCGCCTCATCCGCAGCCCGCGCCTTAGCCGCCATTTCCTCGGCGGCGAAACGACGCATTACCTCGCGGGTCATGACCTCTTCTTCGGTAGGTGTTAAATCAAATATCGCTGCTGACTCACTCATTCGTTAACCTCTGCTTCGAAAGTAGTTTTAACTTGCGTATTGCGCGCTAAGATTTGACATAATCTCGCGAAATTCTGACATGGTCTCGCTCAATATAGCCTGTGCGGTTTTAATGCTGTCGATTCGGCCCGCAACCTGTCCCGACAAAGGAATAGCCGCCTCCATATCGCCGCCAAAATACAGTTCATTAACACCGACAAAATGTTCCATGGCATTAAATTGCCCAAGCGGTAATAGCTTTTCTGTAAGCTGTGTACGAAGTGCTCGCAAGGCGGGGCGCGATGCTTGGTTCAAAAAGACCGTGTCGGTCTCTTTGGCCTGAAGGACGGCGTTCTTCCAATTTACGTGAACCGGCGATTCGGCGCAGGTCAGCATACGCGTGCCCATTTGCACACCCTCAGCCCCCATGGCGAAAGCCCCGGCCATAGAGATACCATCGGATATTCCGCCGGCCGCAATGATCGGAACATTAACTCTACTG
>JBLHPB010000042.1:0-20164 GCA_047624025.1 Zhongshania sp. | reverse complement strand
AAGCCGGCTTTTGCCATAAGGCCAATTGTCCAGCGAGTAGCAGTAGGGCGGCAAAATTAAGCAGCAGCCAATGCCAGCGAATGGGTCGGTGGCGTTGATGATGGTAGTCAAAGTCGTGATTCAGAGTGCTGAGTCCGGCCAGTAAATCTTGGCTAGATTCATCCTCTGCATCGATGTCGATCATCGCGGTCTCAGGATTTTTTTTGGTCGGCTCGGTCGTGTCGGTTGCTTCGATAGTGTCGGAGTCTATTTCTGATTCAGGATGCATAACTAAATCAGGCTGAACGGGCTCTCCGTCGATACCATTGAAAATGCCCATACACACGCCGCAGCGTACCAAGCCGCCGGCCAGTTGGAGTTGTTCGGCACGAAACCGAAATCGGGTCATGCACTGGGGGCACTGAATGCTGTCACTGGGCATGTTTTTTTTGCGCTGCTCTCTGCTTGGGTCGCTCTGGGGTGATGGTTTTAGTGCTGCAATTTATTAGCGCTAATCCTAACCCATTCTTCCTTTTGGGTCAGGCTGACATGTTCAAACCACTGGCGATAACAGCTCATTAACTTTTCGGCCTGGGTGTGTAGTATGCCGGACAGGCAAATGGGTGCGCCGCCGTCCAGGCAGGCAGCCAGATTCTTGGCCAGGGACATGAGCGGCCCGGCAAGGATGTTAGCAACAACCATGTCACCGTGTAAATTGTCTGGAATCTGTTCTGGCAAAAGGCAGTCTATACGCGCGTCGGCAATATTGTTGCGGCGGGCATTGTCGCGGGTGGCGAGCAAGGCCTGCGGATCATTGTCTATCGCAATGACTTTTTCGGCGCCCAGTAGCAGGGCGGCGATCCCTAAAATTCCCGAGCCACAGCCGTAGTCGATCACTGTCAGGCCTTTTAAGTTCTGCTGGTCTAGCCACTGCATACAGAGCCAGGTGGTGGGGTGGGTGCCGGTGCCAAAAGCCAGGCCAGGGTCAAGCAGCAGATTGACTGCCTTTGGGTCGACAGGCTCGCGCCAGCTTGGACAAATCCACAGGCGTTCGCCACATTGGATGGGGTGATAGCTGTCCATCCACTCGCGAATCCAATCGCGGTCTTCCAGTATTTCAATTTTGTATTTGGGCAGCGCGTGGTCATAAAGAGTGGCGAGTTCGGTCAGCAGTGCTGGCATATCTGCATCAGCGGTAAACAGGCCGGTCACGCGAGTATGCTGCCAGATCGGGGTTTCGCCCACGCCGGGTTCATATACCGGGTGATCGGCATTGTCCTCCATGGTGACTGCGGCAGCGCCAATCTCGAGCAGGGCATCTTCCAGCGTTGATGCGGTGGCGGGGTCGGCGTCAAGACGCAGTTGTAACCAACTCATAGTGGACTCTTGTTTTTAATGGAGTGACAAGGGGCAATAAAAAAGGGGCCGAAGCCCCTTGCTATATTACAGATTAAGCACGCTTAGAGCTTAAGTTTTTTCTCTAGATAATGGATGCTGACGCCGCCTTTGCAGAAGGCCGCATCGCGCACCAAGTCTCGATGTAGGTCGATATTGGTGCGAATGCCATCGATTACCAGCTCATCCAATGCATTGCGCATGCGGCTGAGTGCCATTTCACGGTTGTCGCCCCAAGTAATGATCTTGGCAATCATCGAGTCGTAATGGGGTGGAACTGTGTAGCCACTGTAAAGGTGGGAATCAACTCTCACGCCTAAACCACCCGGTGCGTGGTAGTGGTTGATCAAGCCGGGGCAGGGCATAAAGGTTTTGGGATCTTCGGCGTTAATCCGGCATTCAAAGGCGTGGCCTTTGATCTTGATGTCGTCCTGAGTAATGGACAACTTCTCGCCGCCGGCAATCAGTAATTGCTGCCTGATCAAGTCGATGCCAGTGACCATTTCACTAACGGGGTGCTCAACCTGAATACGGGTATTCATTTCAATAAAGAAAAACTGGCCGTCTTCATAGAGAAACTCGAAGGTGCCGGCGCCGCGATAATTAATGGCAATACAGGCATCAATACAAGATTTGGCTACCAGGGCGCGAATCTCGTCGGGAATACCGGGCGCGGGGGCCTCTTCCAATACTTTCTGGTGACGGCGTTGAAGTGAGCAATCTCGGTCGCCAAGATGGATGGCGCTGCCTTGACCGTCGGCCAGAACCTGGATTTCGACATGGCGGGGATTCTCGAGAAACTTCTCGATATACACGGTGCCGTCACCGAAAGCAGCTTTGGCTTCTGACTGGGTAACATACACCGCATTGAGTAGCGCAGCTTCGCTGTGCACTACGCGCATGCCACGTCCGCCGCCGCCAGCCGCTGCTTTAATAATCACTGGATAGCCAATACGCTTGGCGACGGCCAAGGTGTGATCGTTATCGCTGGTAATCGGGCCGTCAGAACCGGGTACGGTCGGTACACCGGCTTTTTTCATGGCTTTAATGGCTGACACCTTGTCACCCATCATGCGAATAAGGTCGGGGGTGGGGCCAATGAAAATGAAGCCGCTTTTTTCTACCTGCTCGGCAAAGTCCGCGTTTTCGGCGAGAAAGCCGTAGCCGGGGTGGATGGCGACGGCATCGGTCACTTCAGCGGCGCTGATAATGGCCGGAATATTTAAGTAGCTGGCAGGTGACGGCGCTGGTCCGATACACACTGACTCATCGGCCAGGCGGACGTGCATTAGGTCGCGATCGGCGGTGGAGTGCACGGCGACTGTTTTGATGCCCAGTTCTTTGCAAGCGCGAAGAATGCGCAGAGCAATTTCACCGCGGTTGGCAATGACGACTTTTTTAAGCATTTGGAATCAATCCCTCTTGAATTCGTTGCGCGTGGCTTTGGCCTTGATTACACAATAGTGATCAAGGGTTGATCGAATTCAACAGGCTCGGCGTCGTCAACCAAAATGGCTTCGATAACACCGGATTTGTCTGCTTCTATCTGGTTCATCATCTTCATGGCTTCAACGATACAGATAACATCGCCAGCTTTAACGTGCTGGCCCACTTCAACAAAAGCCGGCGAAGATGGTGAGGGTGAGCGATAGAAGGTGCCTACCATCGGCGACTTAATAAGGTGGCCATTCAGTTCAGCCTTGGCTGGCGCGGCATCGGCTGCAACGGGGGCGGCTGCCGGGGCGGGCTGCATTGGCATTGCCTGCTGCATGTATTGCGGCACCATCATGCCTTTGGCGGCGCTGTTGCGGCTGATGCGAACAGACTCTTCGCCTTCCTTAATTTCTAGTTCATCGATATTCGACTCTTCGAGAAGTTCGATCAGTTTTTTTACTTTTCTTATGTCCATAGTCACTCTCTTAAATGTGGGGTGAGTAAATGTTGTTAATCGTTAAATTGGTCTATTGCTGCCTGCAGGGCGAATTGGTAACCGGCGGCGCCAAGACCACAGATCACGCCTTGGGCAATATCAGAAAAATAGGAATGGTGCCGAAAGCTGTCCCGTGCGTGCACATTGGAGAGGTGCACTTCAATAAAGGGGATGTCGACTGCCAATAGTGCATCGCGCAGGGCAATGCTGGTGTGGGTAAGTGCGGCCGGGTTGAAAATAATGAAATTAATACCCTCTGGGCGAGCGAGGTGGATTCGCTCTATGAGCTCGTATTCCGCATTGCTCTGCATGGATTGCAGATGGTGACCAGCTGTTTTGGCCGATAGTTGTAACATAGTGTCGATGTCGGCCAGCGTCATATTGCCGTAAACCCCCGGCTCACGGGTGCCGAGTAGATTTAGGTTGGGGCCGTGCAGAACGAGTATCGATGCCATAGCTGACTACTTTGCTATTATGATGTGAGTTATGGCGATTGTGCCTGATTTGTATTTATGAGTCCAACGCCTGCGCTGAATTTTTTAAAATACTCTGCAGTTAGCGTCAATTTTGCAGGAGATGACGGGAGTTCATGTCGGTTCGGTGTTTTCAGTGTTAACACTTACGATTTTGGCGGGAGTTTAGGGCTTGTCGCCCAGTAATTGCAAAATAATGGCCTGAGTTAGTACTTGCGGCAGGACGATGGCAGGGCTGTTGAGGTCGGTCGCAAAGTAAACATACAGTGGAATGCCGTTGCGCTTATAGTCAGCTAGGAGCGCGGTGATGGCGGGATCATAGCGGGTCCAGTCGGCAATCAGGTAATGGACATTGTGGCGGGCGAAGGCTTCACGCACCGTGTCGGTGTTCAGCACCAGAGCTTCATTGGCAGCGCAGGTAATACACCAGTCGGCAGTGACATCGAGAAATACATTCTGGCCCGACTCGCGGAGGATCTGGATTTGGGCGGGGTCGAAGCCACTGTGAGTTTCCAGCTGGGGCAGCGGCTTACTAAGACCTTGAATTAACAGGCCGATGCTCATAATGGCGGCAATGATGGCCAAGTAGCGGGCGATACGGCCGCGATTCGCTAGCCAGATAGCAAAACCCAGCAGCAACCAGACCACCAGGGTCAGTGCCATGCCATCGGCGCCGGTTTGCCGACCCACTACCCAGCTCAGCCAAATAGCCGTGGCCAGTAAGGGAAAAGCCAATACTTGCCGGAAGGCGATCATCCACTGGCCGGGCTTTGGGAGTTTTTGCAAGCCAGTGGGGTAGAGCGTGAGCAATAACACTGGCAATGCCATGCCCAGACCAATAAAGGCGAACACCAGCAGTGCCAGCGCTGCGGTTTGGCTGGCAGCGAAGCCGACGGCTGTGCCCATAAAGGGTGCGGTGCAGGGACTGGCTACCACGGTGGCCAGAACGCCGGTAAAAAAGCTGCCTCGGTAGCCACTTTGGCGGCTGAGATCTCCGCCTAGATTCATCCAGCTGCCGCCGATTTCAAACAGGCCCAGTAGGTTTAGAGAGAGCACAAAAAATAGGCTGGCTAACAGTCCCACAAACCACGGTGTTTGCAGCTGAAAGCCCCAGCCTATGGCTTGGCCGCTGCTCTGCAGCAAAATCAACACGACGGCGACCGCCACAAAGCTGATGATCACCCCAGCGCTATAGAGCAGGCCGTGGTTCAAAGCGCTACCGCTGCGGGCATTGGCAAAGCTCAGCACTTTTAAGCCCAGCACGGGGAAAACACAGGGCATTAAATTAAGGATGGCGCCGCCGAGGGCAGCAAAGGCCAATATTAACCACAGGCTAGAGTCCGCTTTGGGGGCAGTGACCACCGGGCTTTTACTGGCACTGGTAGGGCTAATGCTGTGCTGTACCGTATTGACCAAGTAATACTGGTCTTGTGGCGGGTAGCATAAGCCGGCATCGGCGCAGCCTTGGGAGGTGATTTTGAGGGTAAAGTCGCCGTCTATAGGCAGCTCATCTAAGCGGATAATGGTGTTGTGGTAGTAAACTTCGGTTTCACCAAAATAAGGGTCTTGTTTGAGTTTGCCGGTTTTAAAATGGCTTTGTAGCGATAAGGGCTTACCATTACGGCTAGCCTCGGCGGCAAATCGTTCGCGGTAAAGATAGTAGCCCTCGGCTATCGTCCAATCGATAAGCAGAGTATCGTCCTGCCAGTGCAGCGATGCTTGGTAAGCCTGCGCTACGGGTAAAAATGTTGGGCTGTCACTCGTAAAGCTATTGATGGTAGAGCTGCTGAAGGATTTGTTGGTATTAAACATATCCTCAGCATGGCTAAGCGGCAGAGTTGACAGAAAAATTAGCAATAAAAAAAACGATTTCATAAATACAATCACTGAGGCTGTGACGTTATGATACGTCAAATAGAGGGTTTAGACTTCAAAGTATAAACTTGTTGGCCGTTTTGGGGTGATTCTGTGTCTCGGATAAACATTGCGCGTCGCGTGGGAGATAAGGTGGAAAAGGCATATATAAGGGCTGTTATGCTGACGATATTGGCGACGTTCCTGCCTGTGCAGGCAGAGGAGCACGCCTCTACTCCGCAGCAAGAGGTGGCAGTGACGATTGAAAATGCATTTATTCGAGGCTTGCCGCCAACGCAGCCGAACACTGCGGCGTTTTTCACCGTGGTTAACCACAGTGATGAGGAAGTGACCCTATTGGCCGCAGGCAGTGATATTGCTGAAGCGCTGGAGATTCACCGTCATGAGCATCACCATGGCATGATGTCTATGCAAGAGCAGCCATCGGTAACTATCGCTCCCCGCAGCAGCTTTCAGTTTGCTCCGGGTGGCTACCATTTAATGTTACTGAATTTACGCCGTCCATTGCGCGAGGGTGAGCAAGTGCAATTCAATTTGAAAACCTGTATGGGTGATCTTATTACTGTTAATGCACCGGTCGTCAGCGTGCTTAATGAAACTGGCCTGACTAAAGGGTCTGCAGGGAGTCATTTACAATGAAAGATAAAATCGCCGATCTATTTGCCCGGCTTAATGAAGCTATGCACGATTGGTTGGGTAATGGCCTAGCATTGCGAGCGGCCATGATCATGGTGCCGCTGTACTTGCTACTAATATCTGTTTTAGGTTTTTATTGGAGTTTTACTCCAGATTTACCGAGCACCCAATATTATCAAAAAGACAGTAAGAACATTATTGTCGGTACAGCAACGACGTCGGCGCTGATTGATGTGGCGGAAACCTTGCTTGATAAGCCCGGTGGCTTCATCAGCAATGACATTGCGCCCCCCGGTATCTTTATGGATGATATGCCCGCCTGGGAATATGGTGTGCTGATTCAGGTGCGCGACCTCAGTCGGGCCATGCGCGAAAACTTCAGCCGCTCTCAGTCCCAGTCCCTGGAAGATCTAGATTTGTCTAAGGCTGAGCCTCGCTTTAATTTCTCAAATAATAGCTGGGCGGTGCCGGCCTCTGAATCGGAATACCGTCAGGGCATTAAGTTTCTTAAAGCCTACCGTGACCGGCTAAGTGATGTGCAGCAGTCGCAGTCGCAGTTTTATGCCCGCTCTGACAATTTACGTTATTGGTTGGCGGGGGTGGAATCTCGCCTTGGCAGTTTGTCGCAGCGTTTAAGCGCCAGTGTCGGAAAGCCACGCCTGAATACCGATTTGGCCAACGAGGCCAATGCCCGCCAGTCGACACCAACTTCATCAGAAGAGCAGGTTAAAACCCCGTGGTTGAAAATAGATAATGTTTTTTATGAGTCGCGGGGCACGGCTTGGGCATTAATAAGCTTTATGCGTGCCATAGAAGCTGACTTTGCTGATGTCTTGGCTGATAAAAATGCCGGAGTGAGTGTGCGGCAAATAATTCGTGAACTGGAGGGAACCCAGCAGGCAATGTTTAGCCCAATGGTGCTCAATGGCAGCGGTTTTGGCCCGCTGGCGAACCATTCCTTGGTGATGGCGTCTTATATAAGTCGCGCCAATGCCGCGATTACTGATTTACGTGATTTATTGTCACAGGGATAAACAATGAACTACTCAACGTTAATGAAAACGCTGGCTCTGGCTTCGCTGCTGCTATTAACAGCCTGTGCCCAAAGCCCTCAGGCCATTCGCGTGGTCCCCAATTTTTCTGCGCCTATTGCTCAAGATGACCGCAATAGTCCGGTTCATGTCCGGGTGAGCGATAATCGTCAAAACAAAGTGCTGGGCAGTCGCGGCGGTACTTACCGGAATACCTCAGTGATCACTATTGCCAATAATCTTTCACTGGCCGTGGAAAAGCCCTTGGCGAAGCATATGACCGCCATGGGTTACGATACCGACAGTTTGAGTGTAGACACTGTAGATCTTCATGTGATTTTTGATTCTCTGGTGTATAACCATCCCATCGAAAAGGAGATTGGTCACGACATGGAGATGTTGGCGACCGTGAATGTAGAAGCGCGGCGTGGTAATGAGCACTACGAGGGCCGCTACCGGGTGAAGCGCAAACAGAAATTCTTTAACGCCCCTAATGAGTCGCGCAACGCTGAATTGGTCAACGACCTAGTCGTAGAGGTGCTAAGTAGCATGTTTGAAGATCCTAAATTAGTGGCTTTTTTACGGGGCAATTAAGCCACCATTAGCTAGCTTCACTTTAAAAAGCGGAAATCCATGGGTTTCCGCTTTTTTTGTGGTCCAGTTTTCACTCGTTTGGGGACAGCTTTGCTGGGGAGTTTATAGCTCGGTCATGAGTGTTGATTGGGCTAGCATATAGGGCATGTGGGCTGCAGCATAAAATCCCCCACTGCTGTTTAATGCCATGGGGTAATACACCGGTGGATTTAATTTACCTGCCGTGCTTGATCGTCCCAAAAGGGTTTACGCAACTCTGTTTTCAACACTTTACCCGCCCCTGAGAGTGGCAGCGGCTCGCTGCGAAATGACACGCTCTTGGGGAGTTTGTAGCCGGCAATGCGCTCTCGGCAGTGGTCTTTAATGTCGGCTTCGTTGGCACTGGCACCTGGCTTGAGAATGATAATGGCATGTACCGCTTCGCCCCATTCCTCAGAGGGTATACCAATAACGGCGACATCGAGAATGGCCGAGTGAGTCATGATGGCATTCTCTACTTCGGTGGTGAAAACATTTTCGCCACCGGTTATCACCATGTCTTTAACTCGATCGACAATAAACAGATGACCTGAATCGCTGAGATAGCCCGCATCGCCGGTATAGACCCAGCCATCGCGTAGCGCTTTTGCGGTTTGTTGCGGTTTTTTCCAGTATCCCATCATAGTGTGCGGGCCGCGCACCAGAATTTCGCCAGCTTCACCTAAATCGCAATCACTACCATCCTCTCGAATACAGCGGATGTCGCTGATACAGGTCGGGCGACCGGCCGAGCGCAGTAATTCACTGCCGGCAATATGATCTTCGGAAGACAAAATGGTGGCAATGGGCGCCAGCTCGGTTTGCCCATAGGCTTGGACCAACCGCACATTAGGCCATAGGCTCATGCATTGTTCCAAGGTAGCAGAGGGCATGGGCGAGGCCCCGTACATAATCATTTGCAGTGAGCTGACATCTGAGTTCAGAGCGTCGGGATGGTTTAACACCATTTTGACCATGGCCGGCACAATTAAAGAATGGCTGACGCGCTGCTGTGTAATTATCTGCAGTAGTTTGCCGGGATCAAAAGCCTGCAAGATAACGTTGACACTGCAGCACAGCGTGGCGGCCATTGTGCCCGCCAAATCGGCCATATGGAACATCGGCGCCGCATGCAGATAACGTGAGTCCCTGCTCATGGTGAACTGGGATAGTGCCGATATGGCGCTGGCCCAAATGGCTCGGTGTGATTGCATTACTCCTTTGGGGAAGCCGGTGGTGCCACCGGTATAAAATATCCCAGCCATGTCATCACCGCCGCGTGAACTTGCTTCAATCGCGTTCTGTTCGGCAATTTTTTGCTCTAGGTTTAACGCCCATTCTGGGCATTCACCCTCGCCGATATAAAGCGCGTGCACTAGGGTGTCAACAGTCTGGATCAGTGTTTGGACCTGATCGGCAAAAGCATCATCAAAGAAGATGGCTTTAGCCTCAGAGTCGGTGATGGCGTATTCATTTTCTGGCAGCGCCCAGCGAGTATTTAATGGCACGACACAGCAGCCAGCCCAAGGCGCGGCGAACAGGGCTTCGTAGTAATTGCCGCAGTTCAGGCTGAGTATGGCAACTCGGTCACCATTGACGAGATCAAGGCTTTGTAATACCGCTGCGCTGCGGGCAATACGATCTTTGACTTGCCCCCAGTTTCGGCTTTCACCTTGATAAACCAAGCAGTTACCATGGGGGTGGGCGCGCGCGGCGCGCTCTATCATGCTTTGCAAAGAAACTGACATTTTACTATTTCCTATTTTATTGTTTTGCCTGCGGTCGGCGTTATTTAAGTCTAGTCTTAGCGGTTTTTCCACTGCGCGGGCCGTTTTTCGGCAAAGGACCTAGGGCCCTCTTGGGCGTCTTCGCTGTTGTAGCAATATTCCGAGGCGTCACGGGCAGCAGCTAGTGCTGCAGAGCGTCCCATTTCGGTGGACAGCAACACAGTTTCACGAGCCGCCTTGACCGACAGTGGCGCGCCAGCAAGAATTTCATGGGCAAATTCAATGGCGGTGTTCATTAATTCGGCTGGCTCGCTCAGGCGGTTTACCAGCCCTATTTCGTAGGCTCGCTGGGCGGTAATGGCTTTTCCCGTTAGCAGGATCTCCATCATAATACGCTGGGGAATCATGTGTATCAGCGGCGAGGCCCAAGGAGAGCTGCGGCCTACCTTAACTTCAGTGACGGCGAATTTGGCGCTGTGGCTGGCCACACAGAGGTCACAGGCTTGGGCGATCATCCAGCCGCCAGCAAAGGCAACGCCATTCACGGCGGCGATGGTGGGTTTGCTCAGTTCAATATTGTCGCCGGGAACAGGAAACATATCGCGTGGCGGTACGGTTAATTGTCGATCGACCATTTCTTTTAAATCACCACCGGCACAAAAAGCTTTTTCGCCGCTGCCAGTGAGAATTGCCACCCGCAAGTTGGGGTCGTGTTCAAATCGATGCCAGGCCGCGAATAAGCCCTCGCGCACTTCTTTGCTTAGGCAGTTGCGGGTGTCGGGACGATTGATGGTAATGATAGCAATGCCATCGTCACGGACATCAAAGAGAACGGCGTCAGGCATTAAAAACCTCGTTGGCGAGTAGGCCGTGATATCTGCTTTAGTGGCTTGCAGAAGTTCGGGCGCGCAATGGTGTTGAAGCGGTGCCAATATTGGAATTATTCGCTTGGCAGCAGCTGTTGTGCGGTCAATTATATCGACATAGCTTAGCGCTGTCGCCACCCTGCCAAACGCGCTGTAACAATAGGACGGGTGAAGCACGTTAAAGGGATCTAGCTATGGCGATGGCATCTGAATCATCCGGTGTAACCGTTGCCTTAGAAAAACAGCCTAGGTTTGGGATACTTGGGCTTGCTATGCCTTTTCACGGTTTTTAGGGAGTTTAGCGATGTCTGGAACTAAGAAGATTGAGTCCATTCCTGATTTAAGAACAGACCTTGCGGCCACGCACCGGGCTTTTTATGCCGATGAGGGCAATACCACGGAGGCGCTTAAAGCCCAAATCAGTCAGGACTTTGAGTTAGTTCAGAAGAATGGCTATGTGGTTATTGATGGCCTATTAAGCGCCTCGCAACTTGAGATAATTCGCAATACTAGCTTGCCGATGTTGGCTCAATCTGGGCGCAACAACTTTGAGGGCGAGAAAACCCAGAGACTCTACAATGTTCTGGAAAAAACTCGGATCATCTGCCATCCATCCACGTATTACGGCTTCGTTAGATCGTTTATTTCTCCCTAATTATTTTCTCAACCAAGCCCAGATCGTCAATATATTGCCGGGTGAAGCTGCCCAGCCGCTGCATTATGATGATGGCTTTTACCCTGTTTCTCGGCCGCGCCCAGCTTTAGGTGCAGCCACTGTATGGGCAATCGATGAGTTTACGGAAGAGAGCGGCGCTACGCTGGTGATTCCGGAAAGTCATCAATTGGCAGGGGAGGTTATCAGCGACTATTCGCAGGCTATCCCCGTGGTGATGCCAGCGGGCTCGGTCGTTTTCTTTTTGGGTACGCTCGGGTGCGGCACGTTTGGCTGCCACCTGCCAATACTGCAAGCCATGGCTACGCACCCAGGAGAATTTTTCCCTCGGCCTCAAGCCAGCAACACTGGCGCAACTACCTGAGCGATTATTGGTCATGCTCGGTTATTCCATTCACCCGCCATTTACGGGCATGGTCAATGGCATGCACCCTAAACGTACTCTGTAAAGGTATTAAGTCTTAGTGGCAGCGTTAAAAGCGGCTGAGAGTAAGAAAAGTAAGGCTCTAACGCCATCAAGCTTGATGTGAATGTTACTTGGCTGTCAATCTCGGCAGGAGGGTTTGAGCCTAAGCAGGGTAATGAAATGCGTATCTTGTTAATATCCCTCAGTGTTACTGCATATGTTATGGCTTAGTATCCATGGTTTGGCCACCCTGAACGTTAGGAAAAAATATGCTCAAGGTTTTACTACATCGCTTAAATTCGTATCCAGCACCGAATATTCTACTGGTCGAGAATGACGCTCAGCATCAGATGCTGTTTGATGAACTTTTCAGTATTTTGGGTTTAAATGTTGAGGTAGTCAAAAATAGTATAGATGCCGAACATTCTGTGACAACTAATACCTATGACCTGGTATATGTGAATGTAAACCTGCCCGCTGCAGATGGTTTGGCGGCGGTGACTAAAATACGGGCGTTATACGGCGAAGACCAGCTCCCCATTGTCGGTCTTGTCGACGCGGCGAGTGCTCTCCCAAATGATCAAATACTGCCATCGGGAATCAATACTGGCTTAATTAACCCGGTTGCGATTGCCGAGCTTTTGGAATCTATTATGCGTTTCTGGCAGCCCGAGAAAGCCTTGGCTAAAGCCATGGCCGATCCAGTGGAGACCCTGACTCTGGAGCTGACATCGGTACGGGGCATATTCGAGTCCGACTCCTTTGATTCCAGCAATACTTTAATGGAACAGATTGGCGAGGTTGGCTATTTACGTGTGGCCAATGCCTTTGTAACAGGCATGCAAGAGGAATTGGAGAGTTGGCGTAAAAAACCCGTCTTAAGCAATCAGGAAGTTCACTCCTTATTACATAAGTTAATGGGATCAGCGGGTTGTGTCGGTGCGGTGAAGCTGGGGGCTTTTATTGTTGAAGCACAGGGAAAGCTAGACGGTGAAATTGAAATAGATCTGGGGCCGGTAATGTGTGAGCTTGAGCATGTGGTTTCGGTCTTGGGGAAGCATTTTCCGGACTAGTGGGTGTATTCCCACTTTATGCGGGGCGGCTTAATTTAATGCGTTGATTGGCGTTGAGATGGGCATTGACGCGCATTATAACCCGGTAGGGGCTGGCGGGCTTGGTAATATAGTCGACTGCGCCAGCGTCAAAAGCCTGAGATTCAAAAACCATACCGTCAAATCCGGTTAAAAACAGAATAGGTATGTGGCTGGTCTCTTTGCGCTCTTTGAGCGTGCGGCATACTTGAAAACCGGAAGTGTCTGGTAGCTCTACATCGAGTAAAATTAAATCAAAGCTAGTTTCATTTATTTTTTCATAAGCATGTTCGGCCGTTGTGGCGACGGTCAGTTCTGCACCACTCTCCAAGATGACACATAGCGTCTCTAACGAGGTAGGTTCGTCATCTATTATTAGGATCTTGGCTTTTTGTTGGTCCATTTTATGTCGAGTTCCATTATTTATTCCGACGAATTATAACACTTAAGAGCGTAAATAGGAGCAAGGTGTCGATTGTAGCTCCTCGTTGGTGGTTTCTAGCTCTTCGTTTGAGCTCTGTAATTCTTCATTCGAGCTTTGCAGCTCTTCGTTCATTGACTGCATTTTTTCGTTGGAAGTTTCTAGTTCTTTAATAACGTTTTCCAGTCGTCTATTTTGTCGCCTGGGATGTCGGCGATAAGTTATGGCAATGGAGTAGGGTTCCTCACCTGTACCGCAGTCAACTGACCAGATTCTTATGATTTTGTCTTTTGTAGTTAAGATGTAGCGGCCCAATTCTGAGCGCAGCAGTTCAAATGCCCGAGCATCCAGGAAGAATGAGGTGACGCCGATAAGCATATCAACCGAGGGGTGAGGCGTATGCTGAACCTCGTCATAGCTGGTTAATTTGATGGCGTGTTTTGGCAGGTGATTTCTATATTATGATTTGATGGGCAACTACCGGCTTCATTGGAGCGTAATTTTTGGCCATCGCGCGCGGCAATGACAGGAATAGTGGAATCCTTCTCAAGAAGGTCAACCATCATGCTGCGGTAAGACGGGGATATATGCAGGGCAATAACAAAGCTCAGGCCAGAGTCATCAGACAGGATGGCCACCATGGCTTATAAGGCTTCTAGGCCGCCGGCACTGGCACCAATGCCGGTGACAATAAGATCATCGGCCTTTGGCCTTGTTGACTGAATGTCCTCATTAATTCCCGGATTTGCTGGCCCATCAGGATCTGTGTCTAGCGTATCCTCAGAGAAAGATTTGGCATCCATTGCGGAAATTCCAGTTAAATAATTTTTTGACCACCTTGGCAACTTTTGAATAATACCGCAATCGCAGCTGTTGGTATGCGTTAGTAAAATTTTGCAAGGAGGCATTAATCCCTAGTCATCGTCGGGGTCGCGGCCAAACGGCTCATTTGGCTTGGGTTTATCGTCACTGTTGAGCGGATCTGGCAGACGAATTATGTGGATAGTCACTAGAGTGGCAATCACTACCATAATAATTGAGACCCAGGGGATCTTCACTATTAGCAATGCGCTACTTAAAATCATAATCCACAGCATTGCCAAGATGAGCAGTTTGATCTTGGTGGGAATACCCTCGCCGTTCAGGTAATGGCGAATAAACTTGCCCCACCAGCGGTGCTCAGTGAGCCAGTGATAGAATTTAGGCGAACTTCGCAGAAAACAAGCAGCACTTAGCAGCAGAAACGGCGAAGTGGGAAAAATCGGAAGAAGGAGGCCGATCATGCCAAGCGCAAAGGATAGCCAGCCTAGGGTGAATAAGCTGTGGCGTATTAAGGGATTGCGGTGTTGGTAGGGGGTTTTCATGAGTATGGGGGCCTGAAACTTTTCTTTAAGAATATCGCCAAATTGAATTTAAGCCTAGGGGGCTTGCTTGTCTCAATCTGGTCGCTCTCCATTCGGTAGGTCTATGATTCAACAGGTTTTTAAAAATATTGTCGACTAAGTGTTGGTGATAGTCCTGCTGATCGTTTTTGTCAGCGACTTGATCAGCAGTGACATTGTCTGTTTTTGGGCTGCCAGAGATACTCACTTTATCGCAAATGCCGTGGTAGTGCTGCATTTTCAAAATGAAGTAACTATCGCAATTACACGTAAATGGAGAGCGAGCAGATGTCCTCATCGGCTGATAATCTTAGTCAGGCCTTTACACTCGGGTATACCTATACCCGGTCTACTGGGCCTATTGTGGGTCAATTTTTGACCGCCTTGCGCGACCGCAAAATGGTCGGTATTAAAGCTTCTGACGGCAAGGTATTAATGCCACCGGTGGAGTTTGATCCGGTGTCAGCCGAGGCGCTCACTGAGTTTGTCGACGTTGCTGACTGCGGTGTGGTGAAAACCTGGTGTTGGGTAAATACACCACGTAAAGCCCACCCCAGCGAAACGCCTTTTGCGTGGGCTTTAATTCAACTGGATGGCGCTGCTACACCGATGTTGCACTGGGTTGATGCTGGCGACGAAGCTGCTATGAGCACGGGTATGCGGGTGAAAGTTCGCTGGGCCGAAGAGACCAAGGGCTTGATCGGTGATATCAACGGTTTTGTGCCTGAAGCGATGGCACTGTTGGCTGAACTGAAGCCAAATGGGGCAACCGAGCCGGTAACGGGTATGGAGGCGCCGATTTACCTGCCTTATAACTTTACCGCTGGTAAGGCTACCGCCCGGTATCTGCACTCGATTAAAAAAGGTCAGTTGGTTGGTCAGCGCTGCCCAACTTGTCGCAATGTGTATATTCCACCGCGTGGCTCCTGCGCGGCCTGCGGTGTGCCCACCGAAGAAGAGGTGGTGCTGGGTAACAAAGCCACGGTGGAGTCTTTCACCATTGTGTATATTCCAATTCCCGGCAACCCCATCAAGCCACCATACGTTATTGCCAATTTGGTGCTGGATGGCGCCAACCTCAGCTTCCTGCATTTATTAAGTGAGTGTAAGAACGAAGATGTGCGCATTGGTATGCGTGTTGAAGCCCTGTGGAAGCCTGAAGAAGAATGGGGCTACGCCATGGAGAATATTAAATACTTTAAGCCAATCAACGAGCCGGATGTACCGGTAGATCAGATTGGTAAGCTTATCGATGAGGGCCAATAAGATGCGTGATGTAGCAATAGTTGCCTTTGCGCAATCGAATTGTCAGCGCGATGCCGGTGCGCAGAACGAAGTTGAATTGATCATGCCGGTGCTGCAAGACGTGTACAAGCAGGTTGGTATTAGCAGTGCTCAGGATGTCGATTTCACCTGTTCTGGTAGCTGTGATTATCAGCAAGGCGCGGCGTTTGCCTTTGTGGCTGGTGTGGATGCACTGGGTGCGGTGCCGCCGATTAAAGAATCTCACGTAGAGATGGACGCGGCCTGGGCACTGTATGAAGCTTGGTTGAAAATTCAGATGGGACATGCCGAGTCAGCTTTGTTGTACGGCTTTGGCAAATCTTCGCCTGGCGAGTTGCCTATTGTGCTCTCTCAGCAGCTCGATCCTTATTATTTGGCGCCGCTGTGGGTAGATACCATTGCTTTCGCAGCAATGCAGGCCCGTACCATGCTCGACGAGGGTCTTATCACCGAAGCGGATATGGCTGAGGTGGTGGCTCGCTCGCGCAATAATGCCCGTCTGAATAATCCTTACGCCCAGCTTAAAGGCGATCAGGATACCGCGAGCTTGCTGAAAGAGGCCATGTACGTGTCGCCGCTGCGTCGTCATGACTGCTGCCCCATTTCTGACGGTGCCTGCGCCATGATTATTTGCACGATAGAGAAGGCTAAGGAGTGGGGTAAGCCCTACGCGATCATTAAGGGTATTGATCATCGCATTGAAACCCACCATATCGGCTCACGGGATTTGACCCGCTCAGTGTCCACTGAGATTGCTGGCAAAGCCGCTGGTGTGGATCAGGGCGCGGTGGATGTGGCGGAGTTGTATGCGCCATTCAGTCATCAAGAAATTATCTTGAAGAAGGCCTTGGGCTTAACTGACGCAACCGAGATCAATCCCTCTGGTGGGGTATTGGCGGGTAATGTGATGATGGCCTCGGGCTTGTCCCGTATCGGTGAAGTTGCCATGCGAATTATTCGCGGCGAAATAAAACGTGGTGTTGCCCACGCGACCTCGGGTCCGTGCTTGCAGCAAAACCTAGTAACCGTACTGGAGGCGAAATAATGGCTCAGTTAGCTGCTGTTGTTGGCGTAGGTCAAACCAAATATAAAACTAAGCGTAAAGACGTCTCTATTGCTGGTCTGGTGCGTGAGGCGGCGGTTGCCGCCCTGCAAGATGCCGATCTCACTTGGGATGATATTGATGCAGTGATCCTTGGCAAGGCGCCGGATATGTTCGAGGGCGTGATTATGCCCGAACTGTATTTAACCGATGCGCTGGGCTGTAATGGCAAGCCGATGTTGCGGGTTCATACCGCTGGTTCGGTGGGTGGTTCTACTGCGATCGTCGCCGCCAGTTACGTGCAAAGTGGCGTGTTTAAGCGGATTTTGACGGTTTCCTTCGAGAAGCAATCCGAGTCCAATGCCATGTGGGCGCTGTCGAATCCCCAGCCGTTCTCTCCGCACTTAAATGCCGGTGCCGGTGGTTATTTCGCGCCGATTATTCGTGAGTATATGCGTCGCTCCAATGCGCCTTATGACGCGGGCATTAAAGTGGCGGTGAAAGATCGTTTGCACGGTGCTATGAATCCTTTGGCACATTTGCAATTGCCCAATATCACCATGAAAGAAGTGGAAGACAGTCCCATGCTGTGGGAGCCGCTGCGCTTTTTGGAAGCCTGTCCGTCCTCTGACGGTGCCTGCGCGATAATTATTGCCAACGAAGAACTGGCGAAAAAATCACCGCGTAAGCCAGCCTGGATACGTGGCACGGCAATGCGCTCAGAGCCAACGATGTACGCCGGTCGTGAGCAGGTTAGCCCCCAGGCGGGTATAGATTGCGCCAAAGATGTTTATGCCCAAGCCGGCATTCACAATCCGCGCAAGGACTTTGATTGTGCCGAAGTCTATGTGCCGTTTTCATGGTATGAGCCCATGTGGCTCGAAAATCTGGGCTTTGCCGATGTTGGCAAGGGCTGGGATTTAACCATGAAAGGTGCAACTTCCTTGATCGAAGGCGGCGATATTCCTTGGAATTGCTCTGGCGGTGTATTGTCATCTAATCCCATCGGTGCTTCGGGCATGATTCGCTTTGCTGAGGCGGCTCAACAGGTGCGCGGTGAGGCACATGGCCACCAGGTTGAGGGCGCTAAAACAGCCCTAGGCCACGCTTATGGCGGCGGTGCTCAGTTCTTCTCGATGTGGGTGGTGAGCTCAGAAAAGCCCTGAGCTAAACACACTTGCCGCCATCCTTGCGGCATCGTCCCTTGGGAGGATGGTGGCGGTTAATTGGGCTTGTTACAGTGTGCTAACTAAAAATCTGGCTTGTGTACACGGCAAGCAGCTCAGATACTAAGCGGGCATTTACGAGTGCCATCAAGAATAAGTCAAACAGCACATGAAGGGACGTGGGTTTATGGGAATGCATTTTAATCTTGCCGATTTGTTTGAAGCCGTTGCCGACAAGGTGCCGGAGCGCGAAGCACTGGTATGTGGCAACAGTCGCAGCAGTTTTGCCGATCTAGATGCCGGTGCCAATCAGATGGCGCATTACTTGGCGGCGCAAGGTGTTAAGGCGGGCGATCACGTCGGTCTGTATATGTATAACTGCAACGAATATATAGAGGCGATGTTAGCCTGCTTTAAAATCCGTGCAGTGCCAATTAATGTTAACTACCGCTACGTTAAAGATGAGCTGCTGTATATTTTTGACAACGCCGATATGGTGGCGTGTATTCATCATCGCGAATTTATCCCAGCTATTGCTGAAGTGCGTGATGCAGCCAAAAAATTGAAAATCTTTGTGTCGGTTGCTGATGCTAGCAGCGAAGATTTAGCGCAGATCGCTGCGGTGGATTATCACACGGCTATTGCTGATCAGAGTAAGTTTCGCGACTTTGCCGAACGCTCTGGTGACGATTATTTTATTCTGTATACCGGTGGCACTACTGGCATGCCCAAGGGTGTGATGTGGCCCCATCAAAATGTATTTTTTGCCGCCATGGGCGGGGGTGGCCATTTCTCGCCATTGGGTCCCTGTGAAAAGCCGGAAGATATTCAGAGTCGAGTGGGTGACCACCAGCTTCGTGGCATCGCACTTGCGCCATTAATGCACGGTGCGTCTTGGTGGTATGCCTGTATTCAGTTGCTGGCGGGTAACGCTTTGGTTCTTAATCCCAATCGTTCCTTTGACGGTGATAAAATTTGGCAGATTATTGCTGACGAAAAAGTCCATGCGGTACAGATCGTTGGCGATGCCATGGCGATTCCCCTGCTAGACAGTTTGGCGGTAAACCCTGATCGCTGGGACTTGTCGGCGGTATTCAATGTGGGTTCAGGTGGTGCAATTTTCTCTGAAGCCAAGCAACAAGCCTTTAAAAAGTTTTTCCCTAATGTCTTTATTACCAATGCCTTCGGTTCTTCTGAAGGTGGTCAAATGGGCATGGACAACGGCAGTAAGAAAACTGCCTCTGGTTTGGGCAACGTCAGTCGTACCGACTTCATGGATGTTATTACTGATATTGAGGGCGAGCCTCATCGTCGGGTGGAATTGGGCGAAACCGGGATTTTTGCTCGCGCGGGATATATTCCCATGGGTTATTACAACGATCCGGTTAAAACTGCCAAAACCTTCGTGGAAGTGGATGGCAAGCGTTGGTTGTTGACCGGTGATGCGGCCAAAATGGAAGACGATGGCTCCATCACGGTGTTTGGTCGCGGCTCAAATTGTATCAACAGCGGTGGCGAGAAAATCTTCCCCGAAGAGGTAGAAGTTGCCCTTAAGGCGCATGAAGGTATTTTTGACGCATTGGTTGTGGGTGTTGCTGATGAGCGTTTTGGCAGTCGCGTGAGCGCAGTGATTCAAGCTCGTGAGGGTATTGATCTTAGTCTGGCGAACATTCAAGACCACTGCCGCAATCACATTGCCGGTTATAAAGTGCCTCGTGAAATTCATATTATTGAAGAGTTGCCCCGTGCTCCAAGCGGTAAACCCGATTACAAAACCGCCAAGGCTTTTGCCGAGAGCGGTAAGGGTGCCGTGGCCTAGTAGCGGAGACGCTGGATCGGAGATGTGCGTCTTAACTCTCCCTTCTGGCCTATCGTATTCATATCGGAGTCAGAAATGCCCACTGAATTAGCCATTAGCACCAAAAATTGTATTGTTGAACAGGACGGCAATGTATTAATTGTCACCTTGAATCGTCCTGAGGCTAAGAATGCCTTTAACCCTGAAATGCTGTTGGGCTTGTACCGAGCGTGGCGCTTGCTTGATGAAGACGATAGTTTGCGCTGCGCGATACTCACCGCAAACGGTGATACATTCTGTGCGGGAATGGACCTGAAAGTTGGCCCTGACGGCGATCAAGGCGCGACCGATGAGTTTATGGAAATCATGGGCAAAGT
>JBLHPB010000041.1:0-20420 GCA_047624025.1 Zhongshania sp. | reverse complement strand
ATCACAGGAGCGGCAATTTCCAGTTCGACGAGTTCTTGCCACAGCGTAAACAGTTTTGATTGCTCAATGTCTGGCAGCACCATGTTTTGCTGGTGGGTGTTGCGAATCTCGCCAAAACTGTAGCGCTCACTAAGGTCGGCAACAGCGTCTAACTGCTCAGCTGTAATGTCGCCCGGAGCAACGCCGGTGGTTTTGAGCGCCAGAGTCACAATGCGGTAGCCAGATACTTTGTGCTCATGGGTGTTGTGCTTTAACCAGCGAGCAAAATCGATATTTTCTAAGGCCAGCGCTTGCATATCTTGCTGGGGCAGGACTTGGTAAGCGGGAGGCTGGAAGAAGGATTTGGCGCGGCTGACTTCTTCACCGGTCAGGCTGAGTGCGCCATCTTTAATATGCGCCCACTCTTTTTCTACTTCAGCCTTAAAGGCCTCTGCGCCCATAGCGCGAACCAGAATTTTGATTCGGGCTTTAAACTTATTATCGCGACGGCCAAGCTGATTGTAGACCCGCAAAATTGCTTCTAAATACGTCAGCAGGTGATCAGTGGCAAGGGCCTCGTTAATGACGCTACCAATCACTGGGGTACGGCCCAAGCCGCCACCAACAATAACGCGGAAGGCGGTGTCGCCTTTTGCGTCTTTTACTAATTGTAGGCCAATATCATGAACCATCACGGCGGCGCGATCGGTTTCTGATCCACATACTGCGATTTTGAATTTGCGTGGTAAAAAGGCAAATTCGGGGTGGAATGTCGACCACTGGCGAATAATTTCACAGTAGGGGCGGGCATCTTCGACTTCGTCCGCAGCTACGCCGGAAAATTGATCGGCGGTGGTATTGCGAATGCAGTTACCGCTGGTTTGCACGGCATGCATTTCAACTTCTGCCAATTCAGCGAGAATGTCTGGAACATCTTCTAGCTTAGGCCAGTTGAGCTGTATATTCTGGCGGGTACTGATGTGGGCATAGCCTTTGTCGTACTTACGAGAGATATCAGCCAGCTTGCGCAATTGTTCGGCATTCAGAGTGCCGTAGGGCACCGCAATACGAAGCATGGGTGCCAAACGCTGAATATACAGGCCGTTTTGAAGGCGCAGTGGTAAAAACTGCTCGTCGCTAATTTTACCAGCGAGGTAGCGTTGAGTCTGGTCGCGAAACTGGGCAACACGCTGATTGACAAGCTGACGGTCAAATTGGTCGTAGGCGTACATAGAAACCTTTGTCTTGTGGGTAATGGTAGGCCGATTCCGACATGCGTTTGCTCGACTCAGCCCTTAATGCGGGAATTCTATTTAAATTGTCGTTTTCTAAATCGCTAAAAGCGAGCGTATGGTAATTGTAAACCGCTTATTTCGCTAACGAATTTTCTGGGTAATGCTTATCCGTAAGGTCGATAAGGCGCTGAGGGTATTAAAATAAGCTCAACCCCAACAAAAAATATTGCTATAATATGTGCGCAGATTTTAAAGCCGGTTTTTCGGCTTCCCAACCTGAACAAAGAGGCTTCTATGTCTGATCAAACTCAAGAAGAGCGCGGCGATAACTTTGCTGATGCATGTGCCACTATTGCCATACTTGCGCTGGTCATTAGTACCGCCGTGTACTGGTTATCAGGCATGCCGAGCTAATCGTTATCGTGAAGAAAAAAGGCCGCAATCGCGGCTTTTTTTATCTCTGAGTTTTGCTGTTAAGTCGTCTAGCGCAAAATAATCTTTACGATAGTGAATATCGTGGCGATAAATAATCCCACAAAAATTATTGCGAAAATCACGTAATTACGAAACTGGCCATGGCTGAAGTCACGTTCGCGATTAGCGCTGCTCTGCCCTGCCCGCCAAAAGCTGCGGATGTAATGCTGCCGATGATGGCTAACAGCCCCGGCTTCTTGGTTTCCTTGTCCTGATCTTGCACGCCACTCGCCGTATGTTGCTTATTGCAATTCCTTTGCTGGGCCGCCTAATTAGGCGGCTTGGGGAATTAAATTCCGAGACCCTATGGATCATAATCCAAAATTGGCGACAACCAGCGCTCCATGGTCTTCATTTCCATGCCCTTGCGTTGGGCAATGTTTTCGACCTGATCCTTGCCGATTTTACCCACCGCAAAATAGCGTGAGTTCGGATGAGAATAGTAAAAGCCACTGACGGCGGCAGCGGGGTGCATAGCTAAACTCTCGGTCAGCGCTATGCCGGTTTCTGCTGTGGCATTCAATAATTTGAATAGCGTGGTTTTTTCGGTGTGATCGGGGCAGGCTGGGTAGCCCGGCGCTGGCCGAATACCGCGATAGGCTTCCTTGATCAGCTCGTCATTGCTTAATGACTCATCGCTGGCGTAGCACCAAAACTCCTTGCGAACACGCAAATGCAGATGCTCAGCAAATGATTCGGCTAAGCGATCAGCCAGCGCCTTAATCATGATGGCGCTGTAATCGTCATTGGCCTTTTCAAATTTGCTAGCCAATTCATCCGCTCCTAGGCCAGTAGTTACCGCAAAGCCGCCAATATAATCGCCCAGCCCACTGTCGTTCGGGGCAATATAATCGGCCAGGCTCATTTGCGGCTTGTCATCGGGCTTTTGGGCTTGCTGACGCAGATGATGGAGTGTGGCAAGCGGTGTTTTGCCATCTACATCAAGCACAGCGATATCATCAGAACCCTGACGTTGTGCCGGCCAAAATCCAATAATACCGTTGGCCTGCAGTAGCTTCTCTTTAATAATTCTATCCATCATGCGCTGGGCATCGTCAAATAGATTGCGAGCAGCTTCGCCAACCGTCTCATCTTTGAGGATTTTGGGGTATTTACCCGCTAAACCCCAAGAGATAAAGAAGGGCGTCCAGTCAATGTTTTCCCGTAATAACTCCAGTGAGTAATTCTCAAAGGTTTTAGTGCCAAGAAAGCTGGGCTTGGGCGGCGTATAGTTGCTCCAATCTGTAACAAAGCCGCGCTTAGTGGCCTCATCATAGGGGTAGAGGCGTTTCTTGCCTTGATTACCCGCGCGGCGGGCACGTACTCGCTCGTACTCGTCTTTGCGCTCGGCGACAAAGTTGGTCTTCATGTCTTCGCTGATTAGCTGGGTGGCCACTGCCACGCTGCGCGAGGCGTCGGGTACATAGACCACTGCATCGTTTGTATACTTTGGCTCAATTTTAACCGCAGTGTGTGCCTTTGAGGTGGTGGCCCCGCCAATCATCAATGGTACGGTAAAGCCCTGACGCTGCATTTCACTGGCAACATGGACCATTTCATCCAGAGATGGCGTGATCAAACCACTCAGGCCAATAATATCGACATTTTCGCGTTTGGCGGCCTCCAAAATTTTCTCGCAGGACACCATGACGCCAAGGTCAATAACCTCGAAGTTATTACACTGTAAGACCACGCCGACGATGTTTTTACCGATATCGTGGACATCGCCTTTGACCGTGGCCATTAAAATCCTACCATTGGCTTTGGCGCCAGCCGACTTTGCGGCTTCAATATAGGGGTTTAGATAGGCAACAGCCTGCTTCATTACCCTTGCAGATTTGACTACCTGTGGTAGGAACATCTTGCCGTCGCCGAATAGGTCGCCGACTACGTTCATACCGTCCATCAAGGCGCCTTCGATCACATCGATGGGCTTGACAGCAGCGGCGCGGGCGACTTCAGCATCCTCTTCAATATAGGTCGAGATACCTTTGACCAGGGCGTGTTCAATGCGTTTTTCAACCGGCCATTCACGCCAGCTCAGATCTTCTTTGCTCTCGGGCGTGGAGCCGTCGCCGCGATATTTGTCAGCGATATTTAGCAAGCGTTCGGTGCTGTCGTCACGGCGATTAAGAATCACGTCCTCAACGTGATCGCGGAGCTCTTTGGGTAGGTTATCGTAAATAGCTAGCTGGCTAGCATTGACGATGCCCATGTCCATGCCGGCTTTAATCGCGTGGTAAAGGAATACCGAGTGAATGGCCTCGCGAACCGGATTGTTACCACGGAAAGAGAAAGACACATTGGAAACTCCACCCGACACCATGGCATGAGGCAGCTCTTTCTTGATATAGGCAGTGGCTTCAATAAAATCCACTGCGTAATTATTGTGTTCGTCAATACCGGTGGCAACCGCGAAGATATTGGGGTCGAAAATAATGTCTTGCGGCGCAAAGCCTATTTCATTGACTAAAATATCGTAGCTGCGCTTACAAATGTTGGACTTGCGCGCGAAAGTGTCAGCTTGACCGTCTTCGTCAAAGGCCATTACCACTACCGCGGCACCGTATTTAAGGCAGGCACTGGCGCGCTCGCGGAACTCTTGCTCGCCTTCTTTTAGCGAGATAGAGTTGACGATAGGCTTGCCTTGAATACACTTTAGACCCGCTTCGATGACATCCCATTTCGAGGAGTCGACCATGATCGGAACGCGGCAAATATCCGGCTCCGAGGCGACTAGATTCAAAAAGGTGACAATGGCGTTTTGAGCGTCGAGCATGCCCTCATCCATATTAATGTCGATGATCTGGGCGCCGTTCTCAACTTGTTGACGCGCGACAGAGAGGGCGGCGTCGTAATCATTTTCCAGTATCAGGCGCTTGAACGCGGCTGAGCCGGTGACATTGCAGCGCTCGCCGACATTGACGAATAAGGAGCTTTCGTCGATATGAAAGTGCTCTAGACCGGCTAAGCGGCAAGCAACTTTGCGCTCAGGCAAGGGTCGCGGCGGTATCCCTTCCATGGCGGCGCCGATGGCCGTGATATGGGCGGGTGTGGTGCCGCAGCAGCCGCCGACTAAATTCAGGAAGCCGCGCTCGGCAAACTCCTTGAGCTCCTTGTGCATATCCTCCGGGGTTTCGTCGTACTCACCAAATTCATTGGGCAAGCCGGCATTGAAATGGCCGCTAAAATAGCAATCTGACGCTTCACAAAGCTCTTCAACAAATGGGCGTATCTCGCTGAATCTACGGCCACAATTGCTGCCAATTATCAGCGGCTTGGCATGCGCTATGGAGTTCCAAAAAGCAGTTGGAGTTTGCCCGGACAGGGTGCGGCCACTGGTGTCGGGGAAGGTCACCGAGATCATAATAGGCAGTTTTTCGCCGCTGTCTTCAAAGTATTGTAATACTGCGTAAACCGCCGCCTTGGCATTGAGGCTGTCAAAAATCGTCTCAATCATCAGAATGTCGGCGCCACCGGCAATCAGGCCACGGGTGGCCGCGTAGTAATTTTCGACCAACTCATCAAAATTGGTGTTACGCGCGCCGGGATCATTCACCTCTGGCGATATGGAGGCGGTGCGTGGCGTGGGTCCGATAACGCCAGCAACAAAGCGCGGTTTATCCGGATTCTTGGCGGTTTCAATGTCGCAGACTTCCCGCGCCAAAGCCGCGCCTGCACGGTTCAATTCTTCGGCAATTGCACCTAATTCATAGTCGCCTTGAGCGATAGCGGTAGAGTTAAAGGTGTTGGTTTCGATGACGTCGGCACCGGAATCTAGGTATGCCTGATGAATTTCACGTATCACGTCAGGGCGAGTAAGGGTCAATAAATCATTATTACCCTTTAGGTCGTTGTGAAAATTCGCAAAACGGCTGCCGCGGTAATCCGCTTCTTCGAGTTGATAACTCTGTATTAAGCTCCCCATAGCACCATCAATCACGAGTATGCGATTTTTAAGGGCGTTGGTAAGTTGCTCAATGCGGAATGTAAGCTGGCTCATGAATATCCTGATAATTAACAAGTTTAGCGAAAGGCTTGCCGGACTGGGCCGGATAAGGCTTCTTGGTAAAATGGCTTCGTGGTAAACTGGCGTAATTCTAACAGATACTCAGCCCAGCATAGAAATTGTTTGGCAAAACAACGGTATATACAGAGGTAATTATGTCTACAGAGCAAGCAGCCGTTAATTTAACGATTACAGAGTCCGCTCAGGACTATTTGGCTGAATTACTGAGCAAACAGGACGACGTCGTTGGGGTGCGCGTGTTTATTACGCAGCCGGGCACGCCAAAAGCGGAAACTTGTATTGCCTACGCCCGTGAGGGTGATACTAAAGACGATGACATTATTCGCGAATACCCCAGCTTCAAGGCCTATTTTGAGACTCGCAGCGTGCCATTTTTGGACGAGGGCTTTATTGATTACGCCAAGGATCGCATGGGTGGACAGCTGACAATTAAGGCGCCGAATGCCCGTCTGCCACGAGTTGATGCCAATAGCCCGCTGGAAGATCAAATTAATTATGTTCTTTACAATGAGGTCAATCCCTCCCTGGCAGCCCACGGCGGTGAAGTCTCGCTACTTGAGATCACCGAAGAAAAGTTGGCGGTTCTTAAATTCGGTGGCGGTTGCCAAGGCTGTGGTATGGTCGATGTAACCTTGAAGGAAGGTGTTGAAAAAACCTTGCTGGAGAAAGTCCCTGGTTTAGCTGGCGTGCGCGATAGTACCGACCACAGCAATACTGATAACGCCTACTTTAAGTAAGCCTCCTGTCGAATTCTAATCCCATCATTGCTGGCTGCCTCTTCTGGGGCAGTCAGTCAGGAATTCTGTATGAAACTTCCTCATACCCGGGTCGAAATCCAGGTTCGTTTTTCTGATCTTGACATTAATGGCCACGTTTCTAATAGCTATTACGCCCAATATTTTGATCTGGCTCGAATGAGTTTTTTTAAAGAGGTTGATCGCCTGTCAGCAGCGACATCGCCGACCCACGTCGTGGCCAGCGTGAAAATGGATATGTTACATGAAATCCGTTTTGATCAGCAGGTGTTTGTCGATACCTGGTGCTCTCGCATGGGCAATAAAAGCATGACTATCGAGCATTTTATTTATGCAAATGGCGAAAAAGTCACGACCTGTCAGACTGTATTGGTAGGCTTTGACCGCAATACCCGCAGCTCCAGTGTCTTACCTAGTGATTGGGAAGCCAGTGATACCAGCTTGGTTTTAGCCCCAGCGACTAAATCCTAAGATATCATGGCTGATTGTTTCTGCGGCAGTGGGCAAACGTAT
The DNA here is from genome assembly GCA_047624025.1 of Zhongshania sp. Taxonomy (GTDB): domain Bacteria; phylum Pseudomonadota; class Gammaproteobacteria; order Pseudomonadales; family Spongiibacteraceae; genus Spongiibacter. Next base: position 13,434 of record JBLHPB010000041.1, on the reverse strand, counting down.
AAGAATTGTTGTGAGCCCTACATCAATGGAGTGGTGTTGCCGGCCAGTGCAGAGCTGCTGATGCGCTCACGCTACAGCGCTTTTTGCGTTGGCAATGCGGAATATTTAATGGCGACGCTGCATCCTGACAGACATCGGACTGAAAGTATTAAGGCTTTACGTAACAGCTTTGTGGATACTCACTGGCACAGTTTACGTATTCTGTCGTGTGACAAGGGCCTAGCCGGCGATACTGGTGGCGAAGTGGAATTTACCGCGTTTTACTCCAATAATCAGCAAATAGTCCAGTTGCATGAGCGTTCCCGTTTCTTGTCGATTAATTCGATCTGGTATTACCTTGATGGTGATATGCTGCCGGCCATTAGTCTCGGTCGAAATGACAGCTGCTGGTGTGGCAGCAGTAAAAAATCAAAAAAATGTCACCCCAATTAAATTCAGCTGCACATAGATAGTCTAAGCTTGAAACAGACTTTAAGAACGGCGATGTTTATGTTGGTACTTCGGGTTTTGTCTTATAACGTTCACAAGGGTTTCTGCTCTGCCAATCGCGACTATCTGCTTAAGGGTATTCGTGATGGTATACGCAGTGTCGATGCCGATTTGGTTTTTCTCCAGGAAGTTACCGGCGAAAACAATTTGCACGCGGCCAATGTGCCGGACTGGATAGAGGAAAGCCAGTTCGAGTACCTAGCTGACGAGGTGTGGCCGCATTTCTCCTACGGCAAGAACGCGGTTTATGATCACGGTCACCACGGTAATGCCATCCTCAGCAAACACCCCATTCGCAGTGCCGAAAATATCGATATTTCCGTGTACGCCAAGTCTCAACGAGGCTTGCTGTTGGCAGAAATCGAGCCTGGTATTTATCTTATCTGCGTGCATATGGGGCTGATGGGGTGGGAGCGCCACAAACAATTCAGCCTATTAATGAATTTAATTACAGCGCGGATACCCGCCGATGCCCCATTAATTATTGCTGGGGACTTTAATGACTGGAGTGGGTCCCTGCATTTACGCTTTAAGCATAGTTTGCAGCTGCAAGAGGCTTCCCTGCAAGCCAATGGTCAGCTGGCTAAAACCTTTCCAGCTAAGCGACCGCTGTTCCGGTTGGATCGTATTTACTTTCGTGGTTTTAGCGCGGTCTCGGCTCAGCGCTTGTCTGGCGAGCCGTGGCGTTCTTTATCAGACCATTGCGGTTTATTTGCCGAGCTTCGAGCGAATTTGTAGGGGCAAAAAAAACCCCGCATGGAGGGCGGGGCTGACGCAATAAGCATCTAAGATGTAGAAGTACGCTTATTACGTAAAGATGCCGAGTTTGGATTGCTATAATTGAAAAAAGCGCCTAATACCGGTCTTTCAGTCTAAGAATCAGTCTCGGCAATCTAGAAATTAAATATCAGTGATGTACACCACCTTATTCAGGGCAGCCTAGGCTAATGTTCCGCCGTGTACAAATCAGGCAAATAGTGTACTAGACTACCGACCTCTTCGACCTGATGTCTTAGCCATTCCGTAATGACTGGAGGGGAGAATTGATTCATCTGGATGAATTTGTTTAACACATATCCCAAAACTGGAATATCCGACCCGAGTTCAATTTCCACTGTATACAAAGCCCCGCCGTTGGCCGCTAACTCGAAAGTATGTTTTACCAAGCCGAGTGAGAAGGGGCCCATTACAGGGGCAACTAGATAGCCGTTTGGACCAAACTCCAATACCCGCGCTTGGCCTTTACTGGTATATGGCCCAAAGGTTTCCTGCCTATATACCAGTGCTCCCACCCCCATGCCAGGCGAACCATCTGTAGAAGGCTCTAGAATTCGATTTTGACCATGCTCAGATAGGTGGAAGAGATGATAATACGAGTACATTACGCCATCAAATTCGGCCTGGCCAATGGCCAAGTTTTGATACCACCACGCCAACATTTTCGGTGTCACGCCGTGTAAAACCGGGTGAACCAAATGTATTCGCAATTTCCCCGCGTCGTCCAGCCAATATGTATAAGTTGCTTGCTCTACGCTTGGGTAAGGCCACATCGCAGGTCGTGGTTGCTCTATTTCTACCGATGGCCGTGGCAATGCAAACAAGATGATTAAGGCGACAGGCGGAATCGCCAAGAGAATGAGTACTTTTATGGTCCATTTCATTTTCATAAGGATTAGTCCATCCTTTTGCAATTTTTGCTTCAATAAAATGACGCTGAGCAAAGGCGAGCTCCAGGCCACTCGCCTATGTCATTTATTTAGGGACTAATCGGGCCGCGATGGTCTGGCCTCAAAACGCGTTCTTTACACGGCTACGCGCTGGCGTTTGGGCAGAACATCCTTCAAGCGCTCGCGCATGGTACGTAGAGCGGCTTCAGTTTCGGTCCAGCCAATACAGCCATCGGTGACCGAAACGCCATAAGCGAGTTGGCTCAAATCTTCGGGAATACTCTGATTGCCGGCGTTGATGTGACTTTCCACCATCAGCCCGATAATAGAATTATTGCCCTCAATCACCTGATTAGCGACGTTTTCAATCACCAGAGGTTGTAACTCGGGCTTTTTATTGGAGTTAGCGTGGCTGCAGTCCACCATAATATTCAGTGGGATGCCGGCTTTGCTTAATTCAGCTTCACATAACTTAATATGTACCGAGTCGTAATTGGGCCCCTGACTGCCGCCGCGCAGCACAATATGAGTGTAGGCATTGCCCGCGGTGTGAATAACAGCAACCTGACCCTCGCCGTTAATGCCCAGAAAACGGTGAGGTTTGACTGCCGAACCAATCGCATTAACAGCAACGGTCAAGCCGCCATCCGTGCCATTTTTAAAACCAACCGCCGAGGACAGGCCGCTGGCCATTTCCCGGTGGGTCTGGGATTCAGTGGTTCTGGCGCCAATGGCAGACCAAGCAATAAAGTCTTGTAAGTACTGGGGCGAAATAGGATCAAGGGCTTCGGTCGACGTCGGCAAGCCCAGCTCGCTAATATCAAGCAGCAGTTGACGACCTATATGAAGACCTTCTTCAATTTTGAAGGTATCGTTCAAGTAGGGGTCGTTAATTAGGCCTTTCCAGCCCACCGTAGTGCGGGGTTTTTCAAAATACACCCGCATAATAATAACCAGAGTATCGCTAACTTCATCGGCAAGAACTTTGAGGCGCTTGGCATAATCCATGGCTGCGTCGATGTCGTGTATAGAGCAGGGCCCAACCACCACAAACATACGGTGATCTTTACCATCCAAAATATCACGCACCGTGTCACGGCCCTGACTGACAACTTCTCTGGCGAGGTCGCTCATGGGTAGTGCGGCTTTCAGGCGGGCAGGGGTGATCAGAATTTCCTGCGCAGTAACATTTACATTTTCTATGACAGTGCTAGGCATAAGACTTCCGAATCGGCGGATAGATAAATAATGGCTTAGCCAGACATTCTAACTGAAATTGGGATCAATTAAATATCCAGTGGGTCCAGAGGCAGGTAAAATAGCCGCTTAACTTGGGGAATATTGTCGCGTGGAAGCCAAAAAGATAGCGAATTATTATTTTCAATCGGTTTGGGTCATTTTGGCTATTGTTAGCATCTCAGCTTTTGCCGAAGAGTCTGAACTGCCAGTGGTGAAATTGAGTCCACAAATTCGCCATGCCGAGCCCGTTGAGCAGGAGGTTTTGCAAATATCATGCGAACGCTTGCGCAGTGTGGTGCCCGGCTCAAATCAGCAGGCGCGGCTACTTCGCCAGCGCCGCCAACAATGCCTGGAACAGTTCCAGCAATTCATACCCAATAAGGATTTGCGTTAATGGCTAGGCCTCCCCGTATTAACACTTTCAAGCCTGCCAAAAAAACTGCCGCGCCAATAAGCACTGCTGCTTTTGAGATAACTATCGACAGCTTAGCTGACGATGGTCGCGGGCTGGGTCGTTTGAACAATAAAGTGGTGTTTGTCGAAGGTGGCTTGCCTGCAGAAACCGTCAAGGCTTATTGGGTAAGACGTCATAAGCGCTTTGATGAGGCAAAGCTTGTTGAGGTGCTAATCCCCTCGATAGAGCGAGTAGAGCCTCTCTGCTCGGTCTATGAAGCTTGTGGTGGCTGTCAATTACAGCATTTAGCCTATTCATCGCAGCTAAAATATAAACAGCAGCGTTTACAAAAAATTCTCGCCAAGGAGAGCGTAACTGAGGTTTTAAGCTCGAGTGAGTTTGCTTACCGTCACCGTGCACGCTTGAGCTACAGTGATGGTGTGCTGGGATTTAAAGCTAGAGCCAGCCATAATTTAGTGTCGATTGAATCCTGCCCACTGCTGCAAGATCAACTCAATAGCACCATTGCCGAAAATAAGTCAGCCTTGGTCGCATTTTTGGGAGGCAAAGCTCAGTCCGAGATTAGCTTCACTGCAAGCGCAGACGGCCGTGTCGCTGTTGCCATTCACAAAGAAGGCTTTGTCGATAGCCGACGCGCAGAGCAACTTGCGGATGCTATTGCTGCGCCGGCTTTTTTGCATTCGGTGCAGGGCAGCAAAGGCAAGGCTTGGCAGGCGGAATCATCACCGCTGTGGTTTCCACTCGGTGACAGCGGTCATTTGTTTTTCCAAGCCGGCGATTTCACTCAAGTCAATATCGCCATCAATCAACAAATTATTCGACAATGCTTGGAGTGGCTGGCCCCAAAAGCCGGCGAAGTCATTGCCGACTATTTTTGCGGTCTGGGGAATTTCAGTCTGGCTATTGCCGCTAGTGGCGCCCAAGTATTGGGCTATGATGTCGGCAGGGCAATGATAGCAAGGGCCAACGCTCGCGCGGTGGCTGATGATCTACCATTGGTATTTGCAGTGGCAGATTTGTTTGAGGCAGACAATATTATAATTCCGGCGGGCTGCCACAAAGCCATCATTGATCCGCCGAGAGCCGGCGCCAAAGTGCTGTGTGAAGCCATCGCTGCTAGCAAGCAGCTTAGCAAGCTGATTTATGTTTCCTGCGACCCGGCCACCCTAAACCGCGATATTGCCATCCTCGTTGAGGCAGGCTTTACCGTCCGCGAGGCGAGGTTTGCGGACATGTTTCCGCAAACCCACCACATGGAGAGTTTAGTATATTTACAAAGAGGGTAATAAAGCACTAATTTACAGTATATAGCGCAGCAAGATTCACTAGAATGCACCACTGTATTGCCATATTTTGAGAAATTGTAGTCCTGTTAAGCGCGCAGATGTCATGTCTATAATTGCTTGGCGAGCACGCCATAGCCATAGCTCAAACCCCTAGTTTTCCAGCTAATAACAAATCTCAATACACTTTGGGTCAGGGTAAAGTCAAGTCGCTTCGACGGCCACTGCATCCCTCATTAAACAAGAAACCTAAATTACTTTTTATTCAGCCACCGACAAGGTGCAACATATTGGTGGTAATGCGTAATAAAGTCGCCAAATGTCAAATATATGTTGTCATATGACAGTTCAATGCGCTTACTAGTTGGCACGCTAACGACGACAGCTATTCAGTGTCTCTATGGCTTAAAAACTTAGCCGATAAAGAATACAAATTCCATTCTCCCTGGCAATCAATCCTTCGCATGGAGAGTAGGGTTTACCTAGGCCTCGACCTTTTATTCACATCTCGATGAGCTAAATTGCCTACGGTCTAGTCACTAATCGCTATTAAATGATTTGACTCGCTAGGCTAGTATAATCATCTAAATACTAATAATAAGAGGGCTGGATTATGCTTTTACGTTTCTTAATTCTCAGTTTCTGCCTGTTTTTGGCCGCCTGTGGCGGTGGTTCATCAAGCACTGCAATGCCTAAAGAGGCTAGCCCTGAGCGCAATTCAGATCCCAATGTTGCACTCGGCATTCCCACTGGTGCACCGGCTGCCGCGCTGAAAAGTCCGGTCGAACTTGAAAAACCTCCCATGTGGCCGTTTGGTGAGGGCGCACCTCGTACTTCAGGCACTGGACGCTATGCCAACGGGGCTTACTACTGGACTGATTTTATATACGATGCTGCCGGAGCCAAGGGACCAAATCCACCCATATATCGCATTGGTACGCCCAGCGGCGGCTCAATGCATTACCCCGATGCAGACATGGCAGGCAATGGCGCCGATATATTTGTGGTAGGGGTCGCTGCTGATGACGAGGCAACTTACTGGCGTGTTGATTGGCAAACTCTGCTAAACACTGGGGTACCCGTTGCGGCGTTTGGAATAGATTACCAAGTGGGTGGCTTTGATGACTGGCCGGGTATTCCGGTTTTGAAGGCGAGTGGTATTGATGTGGTGATTTTCATCTCTGCCACCGGCGTGTACCTTGATTTCAATGACGGTCAAGGGCGAGTTTCTGTTGGCGAGGTAAGTAGTGATCTGGCTTCTCGCTCATTTGTGGCAAAAATCCCTCGCACTGATCTACCTCCCGCTGAAGGTACTTGGACGGTGTATTTGGTGTCGGGTATTAATGACGGCGAAGGCGGTTTTCTTGCCGATTACCAAGGTTTTAGAAGCCTGCCGATACAGCCACCGGTATTTAATGTCGCGTTTAGAGATTATCAAGATGAAAACCCGTTAGTTAATTTTTGGTTTGACGAAGCTCAGGCTACCGCGCTGGCATCGGGCGGTGATATTAGTGCATTTTCGGGTCTTATAGACTGGTCAAAGATGGGCACAACTGAGCCCGAGCCGCTTGTTTATGGCTATAGCAACCGCTGGTATGTCTCGTCAGTTTCAGGGCAGGAGTTGGAGGGTGGTCTATTTGCTGCGGGTGTTGACCGCCGCGAACAGAGTGTGGTCGCCCATCCGATGTTTTTTGATCAGGTGCAGCCCTATGGAATTTATATTCCCAGCTCCTACCAGCATGATAGTGATAGCCCAGCAATGTTGACATGGATGCTCCATAGCCTGACTCAAAATCACAATCAATACAGTGCATCAGTTCCTAATTTTCAGGATGCGGCCTGTGAGCGATTGAGGCAATCCATTTGCGTTACCACCCTTGGGCGTGGTCCAGCGGGTTCCTACAGCGGTTCAGCTGAGCTCGATTTTTGGGAGGTCTGGGCAGATGTCAGTCGTTATTATACCGTCGATACCGAGCGTGTCATCAGCAGTGGTTACTCTATGGGCGCGATTGCGACTATCAATCTTATGATCAAATACCCGGATGTGTTTGCCGGCGGGGTCGTGCTTGCGGGATCGCATGCAAATGCTAGTTATACCCCAATTTCTCTTGGTGTTGGCGGCGTTGGTGAGGGCCGTGGACCCGAGTTACTGCAAAATATTAAGTGGAATGGCTATTATCAAGCCCATGGCAGCTTTGACCAGTTAGTACCTTTCTATGACGCACGAGCAACCGTAAATGGTGTTCGCGATTATGCTTACCGCTATGTATTTGATCATTATCTTGCCGAAGACCATATTGTTTGGACCCTAAAAGATGTCGGCTATTCAGCATTTGAAGAAGCGGCCAAGTGGATTGTTGAATGGCTGGATGAAGTTGATACCCGTAAAGTCAATCCCGGTGACTTTATCTATCGTTGGGAGCCAAAGGCTATTAATGCAGAGTGGGGTATTGGACCTCGAGGCCCTTGGTATATTGCAGACATTGCCGCTGTAGACGGCGCCGAATTTGCTCAAATTGCCATTGAGAATAAGGCGCTACCTGAAGCTGCTTACATCGTAGTGGAAAGCCCCATTGAGTTCTTGCCCCCTAGTAACACAACACTCAGTCCCGCCGTTCGTGAACGACAGACTTGGGAAATTGCAGAAGTACCGAGTGCGGAAGGGACTCTGTCTTTGACTTTGAATAATGTGAGCCATTTGACCATTGATTTGGCTCAAGCCGCTATTGCAGGCAGAGAAGACAAGCGCTTATTGGTGAACAGTGATAAAGCCGTTGAGCTTCGTCTTGCGGGTCTAGCACCAGCCACCAATATTACCGCCTTAAGCAGCACGGCTATTCAAGTGTCGAATGGACTGGTGACAATAAGCTTATCCGCAGGAGACAATCAATTAATCGAGTTTGATTAGACCTTGCTTGTCGCTGCGGGATATTGATCAATGATGTCATCAGCAAAGCGCTTGATGCCATCAATTTTCTTCGCGCAATCCTGGGTGTCACCGTGGTAAAACGCCCAGGGTTGAGTGAGAATATGGCTAACACCAGCCGCCTCCAATCGTTGATAGCCCGCAATGGAATAAGCATCAGAGGGTGTGGCCATTACTGAAAAAGGCTGATCTAGACGCCCGTATTCACGCCGATACAAACTTATTTTTTCCAAGCAAGCAATGATCTCATCACTGCTTTGCAGGTCAGTCACCCAGCCGTCGCCAACTCGTGCAGCCCGTCTTAATGCCGCATCACTGATACCACCCACCCAGATCGGAATGTATGCTGTTGGCGCAGGATTCATTTCCAGTGGTTGGAATTGGTAGTGTTTGCCTTGGTAAGAAACCATTTTTCCGGTCCACAGCAAGCGCATAATTTCTAGCATTTCATCCGCCCGTTTTCCTCGAGTATGAAAGTCTTGCTGCAGCAGTTCAAATTCATCTTTAGACCAGCCAACCCCGATGGCCGGTATGACTCTGTTGTCAGAAATAATAGCGGCTGTACTAATGGCTTTGGCGACCAAAAAGGGGTTGCGCATGGGCAACACAAAAATATTGTTAGTGAACTTCAGCCGTGTGGTAATGGCAGCCAGGGCCGCGATCATCACCCAAGGATCGGGCCAGTCAGTAAAACTTGCCCAGCGTCGCTCACCATTCTCGGTATAAGGGTAGGGTGTGTTGATGGTTTCTGGATTGACCACATGGTCGGAAAAGGACATGGCATCCCAGCCACAATTATCAGCCGCCACAGCCAGTTCTTTTAAATCGGTCATACTAGTAAATGAGCTAGAAATAACAAATCGCATCCGGGTATCCCACACTTAATGAGTGTTTGTATCGTGTATTTCAGTTCAGACTGTGCTGTTCTAGAATATGGACTAACAAGCCATCAACAGCGACTTCAATCTGCTTAATAACATGATCAAAAGCCAGTTCATCGCCATAATAAGGGTCAGGAACTTGGCTATTGCCGGCGTTGCCGCAATAATCCATCAACAATTTTATGTCACCTTTGAAACCCTTCGGCGCCCAAGCCTGCACATTAGTCAGGTTCATTCGATCCATGGCGATAATATAATCGCCATGGTCATAATCTGGGTCGTCTATTTGGCGTGCGATTTGCTGTTCGATGACATAGCCTGCTCGTTTAGCGGCGGCGATAGATCTAGGGTCGGGGGATTTACCAATATTAAAAGCGGCTGTTCCACAAGAATCGACGGTAATTTTTCCATTCAGTCCGGCTTTTTCAATACGCTGCTCCAAAATTCCTTGGGCAGCGGGAGAGCGGCAAATATTGCCTAGGCAAACAAAAACAACGTGAATAGGCATTGGCGAAATTGTGGTCTCTGTTACGGTGAATTAATCCACACCGTATCACGCCAACGCGCGGCCCAGTATCATCCGTTTGGTGGGGTGGTGCTGAGCTTAGAGACGCGCAAGCAGCACCACAAATTTACTGTCAGAGGTGATGGTCTGACAATTGCCGAACAATTTTTTAAGCAGGATGTGATAACCCATATGGCGATTGCCAACCACGCAGAGCTGGCCGTTTTCGCTCAAATGACGGCGACTATCACGAAACATCTGCCTGGCGATGTGGTCGCCAACATGATGATCCTGATGAAAAGGCGGATTACAGACAATTAAATCAAACGTTTCGCCCTCATAATTATGCAGACAATCGCTAATACTGAACGTCGCTTTGTTCCCAACTTCGGGAGCATTGCTCAATAGATTGGCTTTGGCGCTGTCGATGGCAAGAAAGGAGTCATCAAAAAAATGCAATTTTGCTGCGGGCCACAGCCGTGCAGCGCTAATACCCAACAAGCCATTACCACAGCCTAGATCAGCAATATGACCTGGGGCCACTAAGGAGGGCAGAGCAGATAATAACAGACGGCTGCCTTGGTCGAGTTTGTCACGGCTGAAAACATTGGCACGATTTTCTAGCTGTAAATCCAAATCAGCCAGTTGTAAATGTTTGCTGTCGGATTTGATGGGCTCATTTTCATTCACGCTTTGCAGCATGATTAGTCGCGCTTTCTTGCGCGCCAAACTGGGCCTTGCCGTACCAATGGATTTAGCAAAGACCGCCACGCTATGCTGATCGATGTGTCTTGCTAGGGCTGCGCCAATAAATTGCGCTTTGTTGTGACAGATTGGCCGTAAATGTTGAAGTTGATACTGGAGCAGGGAGCGACTCTTGGGTTGTTTATAAATAACATAATCATAATCTAGGCCGGGAATGGCGGTCGCAGGAATAATGTGTGGCTTCGCCCGCTGGTTCAATGCGGTATTTTCTTCTGCGCAAAGGGAGCTGATGGCAGAATCTGTCCACAATGTGCAGGGGTATTCGGCTAGGGCAGTAGATAGTGCGCCGAAACTGTCGTTAACGATCAATATTCGACTGCCCGTTGTGGGCCGGTTTTCGCTCAAATAATGCAGGATATATTCATCAGCGGCATCCCAGGGCTGCAAGGTCTCACGCTCCCGTTTGGGCCGTCGTATTAAGGCCAAGTCGCCAAATTCAGTGTGTAACTGCTGATTTTTCAAACTCAAGACACCTGCTCTGTTTCAAGAAATATTGCCCGCAAGCGGCTGATGTGCGTTTCATCTATTTCCAAAGCTACCGTTAGGTAATTGCTAAAACTGCCATAATCCTCATCAATGGTGTTGAAGGCTTCATTTAAATACCGTTCTTGTACTCGGAATAAAGTGCGAATTACATCTTCATTGACCTGATGCATGGTGGCTTGATGAATATATTGAACTAGATTGTTTACCCGCTCGGCGGTGTAAGTATTGGTGGCCATATAATCGACCATAATAGTCTCGGGACTTACTCCGAGAATCCGCATTAACAATGCCGCAGCGAGGCCAGTTCGATCTTTGCCAGCTGTGCAGTGAAATACTTGGGGAAGATTGCCATCAATCAGTAGTGAATGTAGCCACTGCTTATACTCAGCGGTAAACCGTTCAATCATTTCGCGATTGGCTTCAATTAGAAAGCGCGCGATATCTTCGCTATTTACATTTTCTTCCTGCAAGCGAGCAGTGACTTTTTCAATTTCAGCGGCCTCCACCGGTACCGGTAAAATATCGACTCTAATCGAGCTGTCGGCAAGAAAGGTATGGGGAGCATCAAAGCGTTCTTCGTCAGAGCGAAAATCGACTACGCGGCGAATGTTCAAGCGCTCCAAAAATCGTTGATCTTCTTCACTCAGACCGGCTAATTTATCAGCCCGGTAAATTAGACCCCATTTTAAGCTAAGACCATCACTGGCTTGGTAGCCACCAAGGTCACGAAAATTATGCATGGAGTCAAAATACAATTTTCGTGCTAGCTCACGCTCGCTTGGGGGCAAGTTGGCGGGAATCAGTCGAGAGCCTGCTGCAGCTTGAGCGGTCTTGTTGCGGGGCATCGATTTCAGAATTTCAGTTGCTTTCATAGAGGGGTAATCCGCTGGTATAAGCTCGCGCCTCACTTATGGGCTTACTGGGGTTTGACGACTGGTTCGATATTCTCCAGGTGTCATCCCAGTCCATTTTTTAAATGAGCGATGGAAGGCACTGGGTTCATCAAAACCGAGCAGGGCAGATACTGCATTAATCTTAAGCTCAGGTTGATTTAACCAGCGGCAGGCGTGCTCTTGGCGCAATTGGTCTTTAAATTGCTGGTATGTGGTATCCAGATCCTTAAGGCGACGGCGCAGGGTGCGCACCGACATATTAAGTTGTTCGGCCATGACTACCACGCTTGGAAACTCGTGACTGAGATCATTGCCGACAATACGCTTCATTTGCGAGAGCAGCGAGCTGTCGTCGTCATCCTGAGAGACCAGTAGATGATAGGGCGCATTGCGGAGGAATTTACGCAGCGATTCCTCAGTGTGAATCAATGGGCAATCAAGACAGTGTTCGGCTAGCACAAAAGCATTATGCTCCTGGGCAAACAACACTTCACAGCCGAATAATTGTTGGAAATAGGCGGTGTCTTCGGGGGCTTCGGCCTGTAAATGGATAACACGCAGGTCTAAGGGCTTGCCGATTAACCAGTGACAAAAGCGTCGCCATATCGCCATGGTATGCGCCATGGTATAGATCGGACTATAGCTGGAGATATCGCTGTCTGGCAGGGCAATTAAATCGGTATTCTCTGGGAAACGATAAATAGCAATTCCGCCTCCCAATCGCTCTACTGGGCGCTTTATTACCGTAGGGATACCGCTGAGACCGTGGCAAAAATTAATAAATTCGGCAGCTCGACGCAGAGCGTGTTCCAGTGTTTCGCAGTGAATAATAAACAGGCAGAGCATTCGAAAACTACCAGCAGGCGTGCGTTGCTGCAAACCCAAACCAAAAGACTCATCCTGCAATAGCCACATCACTCGACGGTATATTTGCGAGTAATCGCGTCCATCAATCAATGCGTCGAGATCCGCGTTTGCTGCTAGCGGGTCAATAGGCAATTGCAACGAGCGCAATAGCTCAGCGCCGCTATAGCCTTGAGCTTCAGCGACTTGCAACATACTGCGTGCGTATTTTAATGGCACACGGTCTTTGTAGGGTGGGTAAGTAGTACGCAAGTGCTCGGTCATCAATACGGGTGGAGGTTTAGAGTTTACCGCTTATCGGCCTAAAAATGGACTAATAATAGCCCTCATTACTGTAGCCGAGTTAGATTACTTTAAGGAGTAGGGTCGGTGGCAATATCCCGCCAATGGTGGCAAGCAATCTGATGATCGCTATTGCCGTTTTCAAGAATGGGTTGCTGCTGGCTACAGGTGTCAGTTTTGTATATGCAACGGCTATGAAAGCGGCATCCCGGCGGCGGTGATAGCGGTGAGGGCATGTCGCCGACAATAGACTGGTAGTTCGCTGGGGCTTCGCCCAAACGTGGAATAGCGGCAAGCAAGCCCTGAGTATATGGGTGCTGAGGCTGGTGATAAATGTCTTCAGCGCGGCCAATTTCCACAATTTGGCCCAGATACATGACGGCAATGCGGTCACTCATGTGTCTGACTACACCCAAATCATGGGAGATAAACAGCATGCTGAGCTTTAATTCGCGCTGGATTTCCAATAGTAAATTGAGAATTTGCGCTTGGACCGATACATCCAGTGCCGATACGGCCTCGTCACAGATTAACACTTCTGGCTGCAGTGCAATCGCGCGAGCGATGCCGATGCGCTGGCGCTGGCCGCCGGAAAACTCATGGGGATATTTGCTCGCAGCCGAGCGCGGCAAGCCCACCATATCCAATAATTTAGCTACCCGTTCACGGCGACTGAGTCGATCACCGATGCCGTGAATAAGCAGCGGTTCCTCCAAAATCACTTCAACGGTATGGCGAC
>JBLHPB010000040.1:0-20689 GCA_047624025.1 Zhongshania sp. | reverse complement strand
ATTGACAACACGATAGTGACTAATACGAAGGCGCTGGCATCGGGAAGGCCGTACAAGGCTGCCCAGCCGACGAACAAGCTGGCAATACCACCAAAGCCGTTAAACAGGGCGACCATTTCTGGCATACCAGTCATTTCGACCCTGCGTGCGATCATGGCGCCGATTAAGCCGCCGACAATAATACCGGCGATAATCCATTTGTAGTCAATGATGCTCTGGTCGAGCAGAGTGACTACAACAGCAATAAACATACCCACTGCTGAAACTAGATTACCTTTGCGTGCAGTAGCTGGCGAACCCAGCATTTTTAGACCAAAGATGAATAGGACGGCTGCTGCCACATAGGACAGATTGACCAGTAATTCGATGCCCATTACTTAGCGCCTCCTTTTTTCTTCTTAAACATGGCTAGCATGCGGTCGGTAACCATATAGCCACCAATGACGTTGATGGTGGCCATCGCCACGGCAATCGTGCCGAGGATAGTGGCGAGTCCAGAGTGCTCGGCACCGGCTGAGGTCAATGCGCCAACCAAGGTAATACCAGAAATGGCGTTAGAGCCTGACATCAATGGGGTGTGGAGGGTCGCGGGGACTTTATTGATCAGCTCAAAGCCAAGAAATATTGACAGCATTAAGATGAAAGCGAGATAAACTGCTATTTCCATCATCTTCTCCTAGTTAATCAGTTTTTTAATAGTTTCATTGACGATGTCGCCGCCATGGGTAATCACACAGCCCTGCAGAATATCGTTCTCAAGATCTATAAGCATTTTCTTGTCATCGCCGTTCCAGCCTTCATCAACTAGGTTGAAAAGGTTGGCGGAGTACATTTGGCTGGCATCGCGGCTGACAAAGTTAGACCAGTTGCCATCGCCAATGATGGTGACGCCGTCGACGACCACGGTTTGACCTGCGACCGAACCTTCAACGTTTCCGCCACTTTCAGCGGCCATATCAACAATGACAGAGCCGGGTTTCATGCCCTTGATCATGTCACTGGTGACCAGCACGGGCGGCTTGCGGCCAAACAGCTGGGCTGTGGTAATGACAATATCAGAGTCCGCGATTTGCTTTTTCTGGCCTTCGAGCTGCAGTTTGAGCTGCTCATCGGTCAGGGCAAGGGCGTAGCCGTCCTTGGTTTGTCCGGTTTCACCTAAGTCGATTTCCAGAAACTTGCCGCCCAGTGAGCGCACTTGTTCAGCAACTACAGAGCGAGTGTCGAACGCGACAACCTTGGCGCCTAGACGTTTGGCGGTCGCAATTGCTTGCAGGCCTGCAACACCAGCGCCAATGATGAAGGCAGTAGACGGCTTCAAGGTGCCGGCGGGCGTCATCATCATCGGTAGGATGCGGGGTAAGCGTGTGGTGGCAAGCAGTACCATGACATAACCGGCCAGGCTGGCCTGTGAGCTCAGGGCATCCATTTTCTGTGAGCGGGTGCTGCGGGGAATCATTTCCATGCTAATGGCGCTAACGCCTTTATCGCGGAACGCCTTGATTAGCGCATGCTCATTAAAGGGGTCCAGGTAGCTGATGTGGATGCAGCCGGATTTCATTTGGCTGATTTCATCTATGTTGGGTTTGTTAATGCGTAAAATGATGTCGGCACTAGCGAGAAGGGCGTTGCGATCGTTACTAATCTCAACGCCAGCGTCAATGTATTCCTGGTCACTGAAGCCACTACCCAAGCCCAAGCCCGCTTCGATTTGCATCGTTGCGCCGGCCCGGATTAGCTTTTTGGCATCTGTCGGAATAATCGCCACCCGGTTTTCACCGTTTGCGAGTTCTTTAGGGATTCCTATGAGCATCTTTCTAGATCCATATGGTTAACAATTTGGTTTGGGGTAAAACCATCAAGGATATTACAACTGGCGGCAATAAGCGATAAATGTGTGGCTAAACTGCGGGTTAGCTTGGTAATGAAGCCCCTATAAACCAAGGTAATGGCGCTATATTTTGTGGTGATAGTGAGGTTTTGCTAAGTAGTTTTAGGCATATTTACTTACGGTGCCTATTTTGGAGAACACGCTAGAATGACAGAGGAATACTTCAAAATGTTGCAGCTTAACTATCGAAGGCATGCGGTAGCCTAGGTGGTAAATGAATTCTGAAGTGATACCTAGCGACCCCAAGTGGTCGTCAATCTTTACACGCACCCCCTCCGCGATTACTGTCACGGCCTTGTTATATTTGGTGGCGGCCATATTCATCCACCTATTCTACGTACTGGTAGCGAGTTTTAGTGAGAAGCTGCTGCGTTATTTTAAATAGTGTTTATCTGCTGTAAGCGTGTGTAGAAGTATTATTACTGTCCCTGCATGCGCTCACTGAAATCCCAAGGTGAAAGATTGGCAATTTCCAAGTGAATGGCGTATTCGTCCTTACGGCGACTCAATAACCATTTACTTAGGCCTTTTTGGCTGTCGCCTACATAGCGAGCAATTAATTGGCTGAGAACTTTACCTTCGCTATCGCTTTCCAAGTGAGCGACGGCTTTTCCGCGCACTCCTTTGTAGGGTACTTCATTGACTGATATTTCAAAGGCGCAGTTAGGGTTGGTTTTTAGTACACGAATAATTTTAGACGAGGCATGGCTGGCGCAAATCAGTTTTTTGTCCTGATAGATAAACCACAGCGAACAAATCAGCGGGAAACCATCTTTGTCGATGGCGGCAATGCGAACTGGGATTCGAGTGTCGTGTAAAAATTTTTGTGTGTCCATGAAATAACCTCTAGCGAATTTTACAGTAATTTAATGCCGCCGCCTTCGATGGCTATACGCTGCTGTTTGTATAGTCGGCCAATGGCTTGTTTAAATATTTTTTTGCTAACACCAAATAATGCATAAATGTCCTCGGGCGGACTTTTGTCACCCATGGCGAGAAATCCATCATTGGCCTTTAGTTGCTCAATAATTTTCTCGCCAATATCCCTGTTGCCGCCGTCGCTAATGGGTTGAATACTTAAATCAACTCGGCCATCATCACGGATTTTTTTAACGTAGGCAGTTAACTGCTCTCCTTTGCGCAGCGGTCGCAATAAATCGCTGTCATAAAGCAAGCCCCAGTATTGATGATCGATCACAGCCTTGTAACCGAGTTCGGTTTTATTGGCGACGGTGACCTCAAAACATTGGCCGCGCTTGAGTTGAGGAGCGGTGTCCTCAATGAATTCATCGAGTTTCATCGAAGCAACAATACGCGAGCTTTTATCCAAGTAAATTTTGACCAGTACCTTGCGGCCACTTTCAAGCTCACCCATCTGTTCGGCGTAGGGCAGCAATAATTCCTTATCTAAACCCCAGTCTAGAAAGGCGCCGGTATCGTTGATCTGAGCGATCTTGAGCATAACCACGTCGCCAAGCTGGCCCAGCGGGGTTTTATGACTGCCAATTAAACTGCCGTCACTGTGGTGATGAATAAACACCTCAATGCTGTCACCAATTTGGCAATTTTCCGGTGCATTGCGGCGACTGAGAAAAATGTCACCCAATTGCCCCCCGTTGGCATAAAAGCCGGCCTGGGTTTGGCGATGGATAGTCAGGGTATTAACACGACCGATGGCGGTCATGGGGCACTCCTCATAGGATGAATAGGAAATAGTGTTTGGGAGCGTGAGTGAAGCTCAAGCGGGATCACGATGATCCCGCTTGTTTTTACTTTAGACTAGTTCGATGGCAACCGCGAGAGCTTCGCCGCCGCCGATACACAGTGAAGCGACACCGCGCTTTTTACCATACTGCTGAAGAGCGTAAATCAGGCTGATGATGATGCGAGAGCCAGTCGAACCCACGGGATGGCCTTGGGCGCAGGCACCGCCGTGGACATTGACCTTGGCGTGATCCAGCTCCAAGTCACGAATGGCCAACATGGTGACCATGGCAAAGGCTTCGTTGATTTCCCAAAGATCTACGTCGTCCTTATTCCAGCCGGCTTTTGCCAAGACTTTTTGCATGGCGCCAACTGGGGCGGTAGTGAAAAGTTCTGGCTCTAAAGATTGACGGCTGTGAGCGATAATCTTTGCCAAGGGCTTGGCGCCGGAATCGGCTAGGGCCTGTTCGCTCATCATAATCAGTGCCGAAGCACCGTCGGATATGGAGCTGGCATTAGCGGCAGTGATGGTGCCATCTTTGGAGAAGGCAGGACGCAGAGTCGCTACCTTCTCTATGGACGCGCTTAGTGGTTGCTCGTCGTCCCATACCACGATTTCGCTTTTGCGGGTTTTGACGGTAACGGGAGCTGTCTCTGCTTTTAATGAGCCGTTTTCAATCGCGGTGCGAGCACGGTTCAGGGATTCAATGGCATAGGAGTCCATTTGTTCGCGGGTAAAATTATTGTCGTCAGCGGTTTGCTGGGCAAAGCTGCCCATCATGCGGCCGGAATAGGCATCTTGCAGGCCATCAATAAACATATGATCTTCAAAGCCTTTGGCGCCAGTGCCAACGCCTTTGCGGGCATTTAGCACTATGTGGGGAGCATTGGTCATGCTTTCCATGCCACCGGCAACAATAATGTTAGCGCTGCCCGCTTTGATTTGGTCGTGTCCATAAATAGTGGCCTGCATGCCTGAACCACATAATTTATTGACGGTAACGGCACCGGTACTTTTGGGAATGCCAGCCATAATCGCCGCCTGGCGTGCGGGGCCCTGTTTTAATCCGGCCGGCAGTACACAACCCATGATGACATCATCAATTTTGGCGGCATCTATATTGGCGCGCTTTACGGCTTCAGCAATAGCGGTAGTGCCAAGTTCAACAGCGGTCATTGCACTTAGCGAGCCCAGCATGCTGCCCATGGGGGTGCGAGCACCGGATACAATATAAACTTCAGACATAAAATTCGATCCTTCAATGGTGCGGTTAAATATCGACCGTAGGGCAGATATTTAAGGCGGAAATTTATTTGGAGTGGATTAATATAGGCGGCGTATTTAGCCACGATAAGGCAGTTTTTTCAAGGTGAAGCCATTTTTGGCCTATATTTTTGCTTCAATTCTGTTCATCAACTTCGAATAATTTTCTCCTTACTGACCGTCGAAACTCCATCGGACTGGTCGCACTGTGTTGCTTAAATAAGCGACAAAAATAGCTGGTGTCGCTATAACCACATTGCTGGCTTATCTCTTCTACAGACAAATTACTGTTTTGCAGCAAGTCTTGGGCCATTTCAATACGCAGTTTTTGCAGATATTGCAAGGGCGGCAAGCCCACAACCTGGCGAAAGCGGCGGTGAAAGCTACGTTCACTTAAGCCGCTTTGAGCCGCCATTTCCTTGATGGTCAAGGCCTCATTGAAATGGCGAAGAAGCCAATTTTGTGCCAAGACGATGGTTTCATCGCGGTGTAGGTCGCTGCGGTCAACACGATAGCTGTTGCGTGAAAAAGGCCGGCGGCTCTCTGGTGAAAATTGCTGGGCAACCCGACGGGCGATCCAAGCGCCCCAATACCGATCTATCAGGTGGATCAGCAGGTCTGCCGCAGAATTGACACTGCCGGTACAGTAGATGTTGTCGGCCTGAGTAATCAGGTAATCCTTTTGTAAAATAGCCTGAGGATAGCGCGTGCTGAAGTCGTCAAAATAATGCCAGTGGGTAGTCGCCGCACGATTATTGAGTAGGCCTGCTGCGGCCAGAAAATAACTACCATTACCCACCGCACAGATGTCCGCGCCGCGCTGTTCATGGCGACGTAGCCAATGTTGGACTTCGGGACGAGCGGGAGCGCCGCGATGGGGATGGCGCCAGCGGCTGGGGATAATGATGAGGTCGTAGCAGTTCTCGGTATCCAGCTGCCTGTCGGTTTGGATCTGTAGCCCGCCGGAGACTTTGATGGGGGCGGGGTCCAGGCCAATCACCGTTAGACTGATAATCTTTTTGCGATTACTGAGTTGCGCAATCGAGTTTGCCGCACTGAGTAATTCCATGGGCAGGCTGATGCTGGTGGCGAGGGCATCCTGAAAGGCAAGAAAGGCAACTCGTTTCATGGTTGGCGTAATCATCTTATTTATTGGCGCTTATATTCTATTTCATTTATTTCAGGACGGATAGACTGGGGGCCATCCCAGAGTTTTTCAAATAAGGAAGTGCCGTGAGTATATTACCTGTTATCGTTGGTTTTGGTGGCGTTAACCCCGCTGGCCGCAGTTCTTTTCATCACGGTTATCGGCGTCTTGTTATTGATGCGCTGAGCCAGGACAAGGCCACCAGAACCTACCAAAGTCTCGCAGCTATTATGGGTTTGCCTCCAGGCTCGAGCAAGGATGAGGCTCAGCGCCGATATATGCGCGAACACACTTTGATCAGGAAAATTGAAAAAAATCTGTTTGATACCGACCGCGTAAGCTGGAATAAGCGCATGGCCATGGGCGGTAGCACTGGTGATTTGGAATTTGTTACCCGCAGTCGCGATTTACCGGATGAGATCCCGGCATCTTGGCTGGTGCGTGATTTAGGCGGTGGTCAGGTTGCGGTTAAAGTCACCGATACTTGCAATTTTTTGTTGCCGACCACCCGCAAAATTGAAGTGTCTTCTGCTGGACAGCTGCCCACTGGTTTTGACCCCGCCAGTTTGTACGGATCGAGAAGTCATCCCCGTGGTTTGCAAATGGCCATTTGTGGAGTTTCTGATGCCCTGAAATCCTTGGGCATTGAGTGGCAGACCGTGATGGACCATATTCGCCCAGACCAAATGGGCGTGTTTGCCAGTTCTGCCATGGCGCAATTGGATGATAATGGCTTTGGTGGTTTACTTGCAGCTAGAGCCAATGGCGGCAAGGTCAGTTCTAAGAATCTGGCGCTAGGTTTGGCCGATATGCCAGCGGATTTTGTCAGTGCCTATGTGTTGGGCAGCGTGGGTACCAGCGGCCCCAGTTTAGGTGCTTGCGCGACGTTTCTTTATAATTTACGTCAGGCAGTGAACGAAATTCGCAGTGGCCGAGTTCGGGTTGCGGTGGTGGGCGTGGCAGAGTCTGGGGTTGATCCGCGGATAATGGATGGCTACTACACCATGGGTGCGTTGGCCTCGGATGCGGCGTTATTGAAGCTCGATGCTGCTAAGGGTTTGACTGAGCCAGATTATCGCCGTGCCAGTCGGCCATTTAGCAGCAACTGCGGATTTACCGTTTCAGAAGCATCGCAATTTGTGGTGCTCTTTGATGACGAGTTGGCAATGGAGTTGGGTGCGCAAATTCATGGCTCAGTGCCAGATGTCTTTGTGAATGCCGATGGCTTTAAAAAATCTATATCGTCACCCGGTGTTGGCAATTACCTGACCGTGGCCAAAGCTTTGGCCTGTGCGGCGGGTATCATTGGCGATAAGGCCATTAAGCACCGCTCCTTTGTTCAGTCCCACGGCACCAGTACACCTCAGAATCGAGTGAGCGAATCGCATATTCTCAATGAGACAGCAAAAACCTTTGGCATTGAAAAGTGGCCGGTGGCGGCAATCAAAGCCTATTTAGGTCACAGTATTGGCGCAGCATCTGGCGATCAGTTGGTCGCCAGCCTAGGAGTTTGGAATGACAATATCCTACCGGGAATAGCGACTATTGATCATATTGCTGATGACGTGCATTGCAGCAATCTGTCTTTGCAGCGCGAACACACCGCGCTTGCTCCCGACAGTCTCGACGTTGCAATACTCAATGCCAAGGGCTTTGGTGGCAATAATGCCTCGGCCACGCTGCTGTCACCGCTGCTTAGTGAGCGCCTATTAAAGGGTCGCCATGGCAGCAAGGCATGGCAGGCTTACCAGCAGCGCAGTGAGCAGACTAAAGCGCAAGCTCAAGCCTATGATGATGAAGCTTGTGATAAGGGTTTTAGTGCTATTTATAAATTTGGCGAAGATGTGCTCGGTGGTGATGACATCACCATGAGTCGTGATGGCATCCATATTCGCGGCTGGAACTCGACAGTGGGATTAAACGCTGAGTCTGAATATGCGGGCTGGTTGGGCGGTAGTCAGGAGAGCTCCTAGCGCCTACTGATAAGGACTATTTCTAGAATAAATACTTATATATCCGATAGGTTTGCTGTGGCTCAATAGTGGAAAGAGGTGTTAAAGGGGTAGTTTCCTAATGAGAGAGTTTGTTCGGCATCCCAGTGATATTCCCATGGCGATGAAAGTTGCGAAAGAGTCTGGTTCGCATCGTGCGGTGATGTGTGATGTCAGTATAGCGGGCTTGTCCTGTGTTGTTTCACAGGAAATTCCTAGAGGCAGTCGAGTCGAATTTTTCGTACCATCGCTCTCGGATGAATCCTCGGGTCGCGGCACGGTTATGTGGTGTAAGCCCACCCACAACAACAATTATCATCTGGGTGTTAGCTTTAATACCGAGCAGGATTCCTTTAGAACCAGAATGGTGGAGCAGGTTTGCCAGATTGAGCACTACCGTCAGGAAGTCGAACAGCTGGAGGGTCGCATATTAGACAGTGAAGAAGCTGCCAAGGAGTGGGTGCAGCGCTATGCTGCAGATTTTAATCGCATATTTTCACTCAATTAGTGTGTGAGTGGCCGTTCACAGTGATGATTTATTTGCTAGAAAGGTAATGACAAGCCGCTATAGCTCAAGACAGTTATCAGAATTCATGGTTGAATAGATCCCCCGATTAAACGGGGGATTTTTTTTGGAACAAAGGAATAGAGCATGAATCACGAGGCAACCGCCCGGGTAGTTATAAATATGCCAAGGGACGAAGCATGGGACTTGCTAAAGGATTTATCATTAGCTCATCACTATGTGCCCAGGATAAGTCGTACTGAAATCACCACAGTAAAAACCCAGGGCTTGGGTGTCAGTCGTCGTGTCTACCCTCACTCAGGAACTGGCATGGATGAGTCGGTAATTGAGTGGAATGAGGGGCACGGCCTGGTATTTCGCCTTCACAATGGTGACAAAGGTTCACCAGTGCCCTTTAGTCGCGCCGCTTTTCGTTATCGGCTTGACGACGCTGGACATAATCGCACCGCGCTGACCGCCAGTTTGGTGTTTGATATGCGCTGGGGCCGACTGGGGCGATTTTTATATCAGCGGTTTTTGCATCGAGTCATTCGTGGCGAGATCCGTGATGTAGCGATCAGTATGAAACGCTTCTATGAGTCTGGCGAGCAGGTAACTGCGGATCAGTTAAAGCCATTGCGCGCTGCTGCAAGGCAGGAAGTGTAATGGATGCTCTTAGTTTCTTAAAAACCCGTAACTCCGCGACAAGGCTGATAGCCCCTGCTCCTAATGATGATGAAATTGCAGAAATGTTTTCGGCAGCCAGTCGCGCGCCGGACCATGGCCGACTTCGGCCTTGGCGGTTTTTACTGGTTCGTGACGAAGCTTTATTGTCGTTGGGTGACTTGTTTGCTGAGGCTGCGCAACGCCGAGATTCTGATGTCGGCGAGGCCGAGCTTGAGCGGTTTCGCCAGCAACCAATGCGGGCGCCACTGATTATTGTGGTTATTACTTGTTTACAAGATCACCCCAAAATCCCGGTCATTGAACAGCAGATGTCGTCGGCATGTGCTGCCCACGGTATGTTGCTTGCTACTGAGGCTCTGGGTTATGCGGGCATTTGGCGTACCGGTGTTAATGCTTTTGATAATTATGTTAAGACCGGCTTGGCACTTTCGGCCAATGAAGAGATTAGCGGCTTCCTTTATATTGGCAGTCGCGATGGCCGTTCCAAGCCGCTGCCAAATTTAACCATGTCGGATTATGTGAAAGACTGGAGATAAGAATGAATACTGTGAATCCCCCGGAATACACAACCCTGGCCGTGCGGCTAGAAGAGCATGTTGCCTGGGTGGCATTAAATCGCCCGGAAAAAGCCAATGCAATGAACGAGCCCATGTGGGATGAAATTCAACGCTGTTTTGAATGGCTAGACAGTGAACCCAGCGTGCGTGTTGTGGTGCTGTGTGGTGAGGGAAAGCATTTTTGCGCCGGTATTGATCTGGCGATGTTTGGCGGTTTGGCGGCGGCTGCGGAAGGCCTGGAGAAGTCACGTGCTATTGAACAGCTGCGCGCCTTTATTTTACGTTTGCAGGGCAATTTGACAGCGATTGAACGCTGCCGTAAGCCGGTGCTAGCGGCTATTCAAGGCAGCTGTGTTGGTGGTGGTGTCGACATCATTAGCGCCTGTGATATGCGCTACTGTTGTGAGGGGACTACATTTTCAATCAAAGAAATCGATATTGGCATGGTGGCAGATGTGGGTACGTTGCAGCGCCTGCCGCATATTATTCCCCAAGGCATAGTTCGTGAGTTGGCCTATACCGGCCGTAATGTCTATGCCGAAGAAGCTGAAAAAATTGGCCTAGTGAATAGCAGCTTTGACAGCTATGCCGAAATGATTGAGGCCGTCGGTGTTATCGCGCAGGATATTGCACGGAAATCCCCGCTGGCTGTGCGCGGCACTAAAGAGATGCTGCTGTATACTCGTGATCATAGTGTTAATGATGCGCTCAATTATCAGGCGACCTGGAATTCAGGCATGCTGAGTATTGAAGACGTGATGCTGGCCATTACGGCGACTGGCGAAGGCAAGTCTGCTGACTTTAAGGATTAAGCTCAGCTAGGCTTTTCTTTATTGTTGGGGGATGCTGATTCTAGTTCTGCTTGTGGCTGCACCCTAGGTAAACAATATTTAAGACTGGCATTAGCTGGTCTGTACCAAGGCTAATTATAAATGCAAAGTCGTACAATTTTTAAAACGCCCGTGGTGAGTGGGTTTTTTCGTTTTGTTTTTATCGTCCTGACCCGCTTACGTGGCTGGCGGATAACGGGTGAAAAGCCCACTGAAAAAAAATACATATTGATTGCCGCGCCCCATACCAGCAATTGGGACTTTCCCTCCATGATGGCGGCGTCGTTTGTGCTCCGCCTCGATGTGCATTGGATTGGCAAACACACTTTGTTTCCTCGTGGTCCTCTGGGCATGATAATGCGGTGGTTTGGCGGCATTGCTATTGATCGCAGCAAGAATCACAACACGGTTGAGCAGATGGTAAGTCAATTTAAGTGTCGTGAAGACCTAGTGGTGATTATTACGCCCGAGGGCACTCGCAGTAAGGTGAGAGAGTGGAAAGCGGGTTTCTACCATATTGCGGTGGGTGCTGGAGTGCCAATTTACATGGCCTTTGTCGATACTAAAACCAAAGTAGTGGGTATGGGGCCAGCCTTTTATCCTACTGGTGATTACGCCGTGGACATCACCAGTATTATGGGTTTTTACGCTGATAAGACCGGGTTTAATCCCGATTGAGGCTGAACCTGAGGCTTAATCGCTTAGCTAAGTCCTCATTAGAAAGGACGATACCGTTGCTTGCTGCAATCGTTAACAATTAAACGAAATGTCTGCGAGAAAGCCAAATGAACATCTTCTATTCCAACTTGAAATTGCCGGTGACGCTCATTGCCGTATTGGCTTTTGCACTGATCAATATTGCCCACGCCAATATCAACACCATCAATACCGAGAGCATTGTTGCTAATACCTCAGACAATTGGCTTTCCTATGGTAAAGATTATAAAGAGCAGCGCTACAGCGAGCTGGATCAAATCAATACCGGCAATGTCGCTAAGTTGGGTATGGCATGGTCATTTGATACCGATTTTAATCGCGGTCTAGAAGCGACACCCATTGTGGTGGATGGCGTTATCTATGTCACAGGCAACTGGAGTGTGGTTTATGCTTTGGATGCCCGCAATGGTGAATTACTGTGGAAATATGATCCCAAAGTGCCTAAAGAGTGGGCCAAAATGGCCTGCTGTGATGTGGTCAATCGAGGTGTGGCGGTTTATGAAGGTAAGATAATAGTCGGCACGCTGGATGCTCGCTTAATTGCTCTGGATGCTCGAAATGGCGACAAAATATGGGAAGTGAGTACAGCTGACCTTAAAGCCTACCCTTATACCATTACCGGTGCGCCCCGCGTTGCCAAGGGCAAAGTGTTTATCGGAAATGGCGGCGCCGAATATGGCGTGCGCGGTTACGTCAGTGCCTATGATGTGAATACTGGTGAGCAACTCTGGCGGTTTTATACCGTGCCGGGTAATCCCGCTGATGGCTTTGAAAATGAAGCGATGGCCCGCGCGGCAAAAACCTGGACCGGTAAATGGTGGGAATACGGCGGCGGTGGAACTGTTTGGGACTCTATCGTTTACGATGACGAGTTAGATCAGCTCTATATTGGTGTTGGCAATGGCTCGCCTTGGAATGCCCAAATTCGCAGCCCTGACGGTGGCGACAATCTCTACCTGTCCTCTATTGTTGCGCTGAACCCTGATACCGGTGAATACATTTGGCACTATCAGGAGACCCCAGCTGAGTCGTGGGATTACACCGCAACACAACACATCATGCTGGCGGATATGGACATTGACGGTGCCCAGCGCAAGGTCATCTGGCATGCACCTAAAAATGGCTTTTTCTTCGTTATCAATCGTGAAGACGGCAAGTTATTGTCAGCTGAACCCTATGCCAAGGTGAATTGGGCGACGCACTATGATTTGGAAACCGGGCGCCCAGTTGAAACCGAAACGGCGCGGTATATAGATTCTCCGCAAATGATTAGACCTTCGTCTATGGGGGCGCATAATTGGCAGGCTATGGCCTATAGTCCGCAAACTGAATTGGTTTATATTCCCGCATTAAGCAGCCTTTTTGAGTACGGTGAGGTTGACGACTATCTGCATCAGTGGGGGCAGTGGAACCTCGGTATTTATTTACAGCAGCCAGGCGTTGCAGATCCTATTCTGGCGCAGTTTTTAATCAGTAAAATCACCCAAGGTAGCTTGTTGGCCTGGAATCCTAAAACCCAGACGGCCGCCTGGTCAGTACCCCATAAATTAACCTGGAATGGCGGCTTGCTTGCTACTGCTGGTGGCCTGGTTTTTCAAGGCTCCGCTGATGGTGAAGTGCTAGCTTTTCGCGCCGACAATGGTGAAAAGTTATGGGCTTTTGATGCCAAAACCGGTGTCATGGCACCACCGGTTACCTACACCGTCGACGGCGAACAATACCTGACGATTTTAGCGGGCTGGGGTGGTGCTTTCGGTCTGATCGCTGGCTTGGAAAATGACTTGGCGCCACCGCCGAGCCGCGTATTAACCTTTAAGCTGGGTGCAAATGGCCAGTTGCCGGAAAATCCACTCAAACAACGTTTTGAGCCGCCGGCACGATTGACCAGTGATGAAGTGATTTTAGAGAAAGGTCGCGGACTATATTATGCCTATTGCAATGCCTGTCACGGTACTGAGGCCATTTCAAATGGCGCAATACCCGATTTACGTCATTTGCCTCCCGCTTTCCACGACAACTTTAATGCGATAGTGCTGGATGGCGTTATGAGTAAAGCCGGTATGGTCGGTTTTGCTGATGTCTTAAGTGAGGACGATGCTTACGCCATTCATGCTTTTATTTTAGAGCAAGCCAATGTTGATCGGGAAATGCGCGCCCAACCAGCGTGGTGGATCAGTATAAAAACATGGTTCTATGGACTCCTGTCAGCGTTAATTGCCAAGCTGATATAAGTTATTTAGCGCTGCTTTATTTTGAATAAAACTTTAATTAAAGGGTTTGGGATGTACACAAGAGTAGAGATAAGTGAATTTGGCGGACCTGAAAAACTGCGTCTAGTTCAGGAAGACAGATTGCCCGAACCCAAGCCGGGTCAGATAAGAGTCAAGGTGCTGACGGCGGGCACGGGATTTACCGACACCATCATTCGTCAGGGTCAATATGTCGATGTTAAGGATAAACCGCCATTTACGCTGGGCTACGACTGGTTCGGCACGGTCGATAAAGTGGGCGAGGGTGTCACTGACTTAACCGTGGGCCAGTATGTCGCCGATATGTCAGTGATCGGCGGCTATACCCAGTATTTGTGTGTGGATGCCAAGCAGCTTATAGCAGCCCCCGAGGGCTTAGATCCCGGTGAAGCGGTATGCATGATCTTGTCTTACACCACTGCCTATCAAATGCTCAGCCGTGAAGCTAAGTTGAAGAGCGGACAAAGTTGCCTGATTCATGCTGCGGGAGGGGCGGTAGGCACGGCCTTGCTGGAGCTTGGCGCAATGATGGGGCTGGACATGATTGGTACTGGTTCACAGGCAAAAAAAGCGACGATAGAGGCCTACGGCGCGAAATTCATCGATTATCGCTCTGAGGACGTGGTCAGTCGAGTTGCTGAGTTAAGTAATGGCGGTGTCGATGCCGTGTTCGATACTATTGGTGGCCAAAGTTGGGCGCGCTCCTACCGCTGTCTGCGCAAGGGTGGCCGTCTGGTGGCCTTTGGCGCGATGCAATTGACCACGGGTCAAGAAACCCTTCCCCAGTTGCTGAGAGGCTTTGCCAAGCTGTTGGTGCTGTGGCCCTTGCTTCCCGACGGTAAAAAATCTGGGTTTTACAATATTCTCGGTCGCCGTAAGCGCCTGCCTGAGGAGTTTAAAGAAGACCTCAGGACTTTGTTTGAATTGCTGCGCGAGAAACGTTTAAAGCCGCTGATTGCGGAGCGAGCGGGATTAGCTGATATCGTTGACATTCATCGGCGGCTTGATCGCGGCGATATTGTCGGCAAGGTAGTTTTGGATTGTACGCTTTAGAACTATCAGAGTTGTAAGCAGGAAGGGCTTGGGGTTTAGCTTGAGCATGGTTTTAGAGCCGGGGCTGAACCCCGACTCTAAGGCTGGATTAGAACTTAAACCAAACACCGGCCCCAAAAGTGCTGTCAGTGGTGTTCACTGCACCATCGGTATCATTATCAACTTGGGCGCCGTAAGCGAATAGAGTGAGTGCGCTACTCATCAAGTAATCGACACCTAAGGCTGTCTGAGTCAGCTCTTGATCAGCCAGCGTGCTTGTTTCAGTAGTAGCCACACCGTATTGCGCCTTTACTACCCACTTGTCAGTTGCTTTGAAGGCGGCGCTAACCAGCGCGCTATCTTCTTGCTGGGTATTGGTTACACCGGCCGATTCTGCGGTTTGCAGCATGGCGCCCAAGTCTAGCTGTGCGATGCTGGTAGAGGCAATGGCGCGGGTGGTGTCATAGCCGTCGATATCAGTATCGTGGGCGACTGCAACCAAGAAGCTGTCGGCTTGGTACTGTACTGAGAAAACATTGCCGTCAGCCACATTGTCTTCTTTGGCGGCAAGGTTTTCACCGGGTACCACAGCGGCGGTAAAGCTCAGGCCGCCCAGCAAAGTGGGGCTGCTGTACTGAACAATATTCTTGACGCGATTTTCGCCTTCAAGAATATTTTTGACGTCGCCAAGGACTAAGTCATTGAATTGGTCTACTTCTTTACCGAGCAATTTGGTGGCGGTATCGAAGTTACCGGCCATTACAGTACCAAAATCCCCTTGTAGACCGACAAAGATATTGCGCTGCTTAAAGGTCTGCCCTTTGTTGTCACCGTCATCAATGGCAATTTCAAACTCGGCCTGGTAGATCACCGTTAGCGCTGTGTCATCAACGTTAGTCGAACCCTTGATGCCAAGTCGTGAAGCATTACTGTTAAGTTCCCACTGCTCAGTTTGGGGGGTTTTACTTTCCAATTCGGTATTCTGGAAAGAAACATTGGCTTTGCCATAGAAGCTGGTATCCGCGAGGGCCAATTGGCCGCTACTAATGAGCAGGATGCTTGCAGGTAATAGTAGTCGTTTCATTTTTTCTCCATGACCAGCAACACGCCGTCGTCATCTATGTGATTGAAGCCATATCGGCCTATCGAGTTTTACATCTGCTTTTTCAAGCTTGGCGTATTGTGCCGTCAGTTTATGACAAAAAAATGACAATCGTGTTTATTCATGGCAGGAATATTTTATTAAAGTTACATAAAAAATATTGATTTTTACTGCTTGGTCTGGGTGATGATTTTTGGTCTGGATTTATAAGTGTGAAAATATCACATTTTTTTTGTGCGGCGATGATAAGGGCTTGCATTATTTTGGGATGTGTCGGTTTTTTTCTTATAGTAACGCTTACATGCCTTCGCGGTACTTGGGGTTGTCCACAGTATCTGTGGATAACTTTGTGGGCAAGTTGTCAGTACTGGCTTGAAAGAGTCGCCTAATAAGGGCTTTAACAAATTGTTCAAAAAACAGTCATTTTAATAAAGTGCTTTAAAAACAAATACTTACCCTTCTTTGCGAATGTAAGGGGTGATCTTTATTGGCTAACTGATAAGTTTTTTCGTTTCCCCTTCCTATCTGTGAATAAGTGTTACGTCAAGGGTTAAATATTGTAACGTGTTACGTATATTCACCTATGGACGAATGTTGGTGGGCTTGAGTGCGTTTGTGGTGTGTGGTTCAATTTTCACATCCCCTTGTAAATACACCCGCTAGTGCATGTTTCGCGAATTTCGACCTGACTAAGGCTGTTGAGTTTGGGTTTAAGCTGCTGCCAGATCCATTGGGCCAAATTTTCACTAGTCGGGTTGTCTAGGCCAGGAATATCATTGAGGTAATGATGGTCGAGCTGGTCGTAGATAGGCTTGAATATTGTTTTTACCTCAGAGAAGTCCATTATCCAGCCCGTGTGTGGGTCAATATCGCCAGCTATAAAGATTCTCACCATAAAGCTGTGGCCATGCAGGCGAGCGCATTTGTGGCCCTCAGGGACATTTGGCAGGCGGTGGGCGGATTCAAAGGTGAACTCTTTATAAATTTCCACGTTGGCTTCTCGTGACGGCGGCGATGCCGGTAACATCGCTCTAGGTTTGATTTTGCGCCAATGGTAATCAGCTCCCGCGGCGCTGTACAGGCAATTCCCGATGCAGAGTGGCGACATTTAACATTAGCTTTGATCTGGGATCATTTTCTGTTTAAAAAATGAGCAAAATCAGTGTTATAGCTTTTTTCGAAAGAAATTGTAAAAAAATCCCCGTCAGCGTTTGACAGGGAAAGTGATTACTGTAGAATGCGCCTCACTCGATTAGAGGGTGATTAGCTCAGCTGGGAGAGCATCTGCCTTACAAGCAGAGGGTCGGCGGTTCGATCCCGTCATCACCCACCATAATCGTGTAAAAGTATGCGGACCGGTAGTTCAGTTGGTTAGAATGCCGGCCTGTCACGCCGGAGGTCGCGGGTTCGAGTCCCGTCCGGTCCGCCAACTTTATATTTAGACCTCCCCTTTTTTACCCGTTGTCGACTTCAGTCTTACTGAATTTACGTCGATGAGCGGTCGTTTCTGGACCGGTAGTTCAGTTGGTTAGAATGCCGGCCTGTCACGCCGGAGGTCGCGGGTTCGAGTCCCGTCCGGTCCGCCAACGCTTTTCCTCCCCTTTATGTCTAGTGATCACTAAAGCCAGCTTAATACCCTTATACCCTTATACCCTTATACCCTTGTTCCCTGATTTTTGATGTTGCCAACAGGTTTAGTGTCAATGCGCGGGTCTAACTCAAACTTTTGAAGAACTTTTTACAGTCTATTTGCTAAAGCTTGCAAATCAAGCGACAATTTTTGCTTCTGAAAAGCTGCGGAAGTAGCTTTTTTATATTACATTTTGTTTGTTAATAATAAAAATAATTTGGCCAGCCTCTTGCTTTTTTTGGTGCGACAGCCGAACTCTGGTTTACGGCTAGAGAATAGGATGTTTAAGCAAAGACGGGGTGAGGTATGAAAACTTTAAAAACGTTCATCAATTATCCCTTTAATAGTTGCTAGCAGCCTGGCTATGGCCAGCGCTTTGGTTCTTGCAGCACCGAGGCTACTGTTAATGCCAGCAGCGCCACATCCTCTTCTGCACCTATGGGTGGCGCGATGAGTCAAGGGCGTATGGGCCGCGATGCCTCAACCACGGGTTAACGGAGAGGGCGGTTTGAAAACCTATCACGCAGTAAAGCAGCTGCGTTTAAAGAGGAAACCGAGGTGAAGGCATCAAAAAATGTATTTGAAGCCCGGGGAGGTAGCTCAGCGCAGCAAGACAAATAGGCTTGATCAAGGTGATGCCCTCAATTCTTCTGAGCAGCCAGATACCTTAAGCAACAGATCCTCTGAGGGACGCCCAGATGTCATGGCCACTAATACATTCAGGCACGTGATAAGGCCCCGTCAACACCATGGGGCTGTGGATGGATCGCCGTGTTTTTATTGCTTGTTGAGCGGCTTACTCATTAGCTTTTTAGGGTCCAGCTTGGTGTCGGGCATAAAATATGGTCTTAGGTAAGGCTTAATCAAGGATAGCCATAGTCGGTAACCTTCGGGCATTAGGTGGATATTATCATTTGATAGTGTTGATTTGATGCTGCCTTGTTTGCTTGTGAAAGCGCTGTATAAATCTATGAAATAAAGGCCATTTTTTTTAGATATGTTTAGTAGATGTTCATTTAACTGAGTGATTTTCTTGCTTAGCTTGGGTTCGCGTGGCAATACGCTCTGGATCAATAGTTGGGTTTGGGGACTGAGCTGTCCAAATTGATTGACGATATATTCAATCGAGGAAGTGATTTCACGGATTGATTTCCCTTGAGCCAAGTCATTGCTTCCCGCCATAAAAAAGACTTGGCGGGGATGGCCCTTGGTAATGGGGTAAAGCCGTTTTTGAATATCTTCGCTTGTTTGACCGCCAATGCCGCGGTTCTTAACCACTCGGTCAGGAATCAGCTCAGCCCAGGGGGCCCCATCGGTCAGGCTATCGCCGAGCATGATGGTATCGGTGGCCTCTACGGCTAGCTCAGCATAAAGTGCTTCCTGACGGGCCTGTGCATCTTCAAATTGCTGTTGCATTGAATGTCCTTTTTTTAGGAGTGTTGAATCTTAGGCGGGGTTTAATCACTGGGCTTGATTCAGCCCAGCAGAGCGTTTAGCAATCCCCGTCAGCAGTATTCACGCCTTCTTTTAAATCCTCGCAGGCGTTGCCAAAATTAGTAAGCGTTTCATTCAAGTGGCTCTTCATCGCGATCCCAGCCAGCTAGGCGAAATAGCAGTAACGCAGTGCTTAAAAGCAGCTACTGTGGTTTGTTGCTTAGGGTGTTGGCTTTAGTATCCACCTTATCGTTAGGTTTACAAATTGTTATTGGATCTCCATTCACTGTCTCATATTGAGTAAGCTTGGAGCAGGTTTCAGTGCCTTGGACGTGAGCGGATCACCGATGATAGGCAATATACTAAAGATAAACGCTGCATTCTTGAGCTTATTGACCATGATGGGCGTATGTCTTCTATTGGTCATTATAGTAGCCCCCTTGCAGTCTTTTGGTATTTAGCTGCGTGAGTGTGAATATTTAAGATAGGTGTAGCAATTTATGTAAAAATTTCGAGATAATTCCTTAAGATATTGTAATTTATGAATAAAAATTATGTTTTAGTTTTTTTTAAGGTTTTGCTAGGCTCCCCGCTGAGAATGTTATTTGCAATAATCACCGCGCGTTTTGTAAAGGCTTATCATTTTGGCAAACCAAGCGATTTGGAGATTGTGATTAAAATGATGAGCTACTGTAAGGTGTTTATTAGGCCCTTCATGTTATTCACCTTATAAATAGGCCCTTTTTTCTATCGGCTTTGCCAGTGCCTTCCTATAATGGATATATACCGGCTATACGGTAGATGTAACTCGATGGAGAGCTTGGCTTGAGTACTTTAAACGAGGCAGTAGTTTTCTTTAGGGACGGCGACGTTGTTAAGGACATGTTTTATTCGGAATTTGAGGCCGTGCTCGACGATGTTGTTGGTATCCCGGATTTTAGTGGTGAAGAAGTCAATACGGCTTTTATTCAAATAGACGAATCGCTCAAGATTACCGGTGCGGTCTTCTTTGATGTCAGTTTTGATAGCAATGGTCGCGTTACCGGCAATTGGAATATTCCCCTGCGGTATTTATTTGACCACGCCAACTTCGGTCTTGATTTAGGCGCTACCCCTATTAAAGTTGCGTCCCGCTGTGAGGTGCCAAATGGTATGTATCACGAGTGGCTGACCCATTATCATTTACCGATTTGTCGTAAACGCGATGACTCTGGCCAGTACTGTTTCGATCAGGTGAAACTGATCACTGCGAAGAACACTGTGAATCCAAGCTTGAAATTTAACGATTTGGCCTGCCGTGATTAACCACTTATTCCAGCACAACGGTGTTTCGGTTGATATGCTCAGGCTGGATGCATTGCATGCATGGGCTCCCGGAAATAAGTGGTACAAATTACAGCTCAATATGGTCGCAGCCAAGCAGGCGGGTGCGCGAACATTGCTGAGTTTTGGCGGTGCTTATTCAAATCATCTGCACGCCTTGGCGGCGGTGACAAGCTGTCAGGATATATCGGCAGTAGGACTGGTGCGTGCCGACATTAATGCTGTGTTAACACCCACACTTCAAGATGCGGTCGGGTGGGGGATGAAGCTGCATTGTTTAAGTCGCAGTGATTACCGGCGGCGTCACGATCCGATTTTTGTTCGTGATTTAATGGCTCAGTATCCATATTCTTTTTTAATTCCCGAGGGTGGTGCCAACCTCCTTGGCGCTCAAGGTTGTCGAGATATTGTCGATTTAATTCCCGAGTGTGGCCGCAATTACGACACGATTGTCTTGGCTTGTGGGACTGGCACGACGTTGGCTGGGATGTCGGTAAAGGTGGCCGAGGGCGTTAAATTGCTGGGCGTAGCGGTGATGAAAGCCGAGGTGTTTTTGGCCCGAGATATTGAACTTATGCTAACTGGGCTTGGCGGTGATCGGGGCAATTGGCGGCTAGAACATCGATTTC
>JBLHPB010000039.1:0-20807 GCA_047624025.1 Zhongshania sp. | reverse complement strand
TCTGATTGGTGGTATTACGATTATCGTTGTCAGGCAGCAAGTGATGGTTACTATAATAATTTTGCAACTATCTGGGGACCAGATAAGCAGGCGATTATGTTCAGTCGCCAGGTTGCCACTATTTTTGAAAAATGATGTGCAATTGTTATAAAACAAACACTAAGACTGACTTTACACTAGACTGAAGCACGACTTATGAATTTAACATCAGCGTTGAATTGGGTTATTTCTATCCATATTAGCTAAGCGGGTAACACGATCATGGCACTTGATTTAAGCCCCTTTGTTAAGAACATTGCGCGATTACCGTCTATCCCAGTCTTTGTCACTAAAATTGTGGCCATGGCGAAGACTGACGATATCGATATGCAGAGTATTGCCGAGTTAATAACCAATGACCCGGCACTTGCCGTCAAAATATTACAATGTTCCAATTCGGCTCTTTATGGTAACAACCAGAAGATTGAAAATTTGCGTCGTGCGATTGTTCGCCTAGGTTTAAATACTACAGTTAATCTTGCCCTCAGTTTTTCTTTGGTCAGCGGTATTGATGAGAAAGGTGATTCCGGCCTTCACTATCCCTTGTTTTGGCGCCGAGCCTTGCTTTCAGCCAACGCGGCCTTAGAGCTGGGCAGGTTGACTGGCGAACGGGCATTGGAAGAGCTATTTTTAGCCGCTTTGCTACAAGATATTGGCATGGTTGCCATAGACCGCTTATATCCAGATTTTTATGCCGATTTAGGCAGCGATCAGATATTCCATCAGCGTGTTCGCGAATATGAAATCGAACGTATGGGTGGTGATCATGCTGAAGCAGGTGCCTGGCTTTGCAAACACTGGGGGCTGGCAGACAGAACGACGCTTGCCGTAGGAAAAAGCCACCGTCCTACTACTTTTGTTAAAAGTGATAAAGACAGCATGTTTTTGAGCTGTGTGGCTGTATCTGGTGTTGTCGCAGACTATATGATTTTTGGTGAAACTGCCGACGCCCGCAATCAGCTATTCATTCAGTGCCAGCGCATACTGGAACTACCGGCCAGCAAAGTAGACGATATTATCGAGTGTATGCGCGAACATGCTCCCGAGATGGAAAATCTTTTCGATACCCCGCTAACTGAGAGCCCAAGTCAATACGCCTTGCTTGAGGACGCCAATGCGGCATTGTCGGAAATGAATATCCAAGTTATCCGAAGCAATAAAGAGCTGCAAAGCCAGCTTAAAACAACGGTAAGCATACCGAAGTTAAGTAAGGAAGAACGCTACGACCCATCAACGGGAGTTTATTCACGAAAATTTGCCGACAGCTACCTACCGGACGTTTTTAATCTGGCAGAACGTAGTGAGCGCAGCATTAGTTTTATGTTGCTTGAAATACACAATATTAAGGATGTTAGAAAACGGTTATCCAAAGATGAGGCCGTGGAGTTTTTTGCCACATTGGCCAAGCTCCTAGAACAAACCGTGCGCGGAGATGATCTCCTAGCCCGCTACAGTGAAGAGCAGTTTTTACTGGTCTTAACGGGCACTACCGATGAGCATGCAGGCATGATTTGTCAGCGAATATACACCGCAGTGAGTGACTTAAAAGTTGACAGTAAGAAAGGTCTGGTCATTATTGAGCCCTGTATTGGTTCGGCAACCCACGGCGACATCTGCACGTTTAGCGGATACCAAGAAACCCTAGATGCCGCTATAGCCTCTTTACATAGTGCGAAATTACAACGCAAGGAACGCATCGTACAATTCGAAAAATAACAGCCTGTAAATAATTCTGTGTAACTGCCAAGGTTAAATATAATCCGCTAAGCGGTCTTCAAATTCAATCATAAATCGATTGAGTGCTGGCTTCCAATTTCTGATCGGCATTGGCCACTTTTTGAAGCATTCGGTATCGCCAGATGAATAACTTTCTTCGCCGCGTCGTCCCTAGGAAACAACTTGTGCTTTTTGATCGCCTTGCGGATAACGCTGTTCAACGATTCAATAGCGTTGGTTGTATAGATGACTTTCCTAATGTCCGCTGGGTAATTAAACAGCGTATTTAGGTTCTGCCAGTGCGCACGCCACGATTTACTGATCTGCGGATACTGGTCATCTCAGCGCTCGGCAAATTGATTCAGCGCCAATACTGCCTCGTCCTCGGTGACAGATCGGTATATCTGTTTTAAATCAGCTGTGACGGCCTTGTAGTCCTTCCAGGGCACATATTTGACCGAGTTTCGAACCATGTGAACGATACAGAGTTGAATCTGAGCGGAAGGAAAGACAGTGTTAATCGCATTAGGAAAACCTTTGAGTCCATCAACCCAGGCAATCAGTATATCCTTCACACCGCGGTTCTGAAGCTCGATCAGGACGTTAAGCCAGAACCTGGCGCCTGCGTTCTCCGATATCCATAAACCTAGTAGCTCTATTATGGCCTTCCAAGTTCACGCTCAGCGCGAGGTACACGGCTTTGTTGATGACGTGCTTATCTTGACGGATTTTGATCACGATACAATCCAGATAAACAATGGCCTACAACGCCTCCAGCGGCCGCGACTGCCATTCAAGCACTTCATCAATGACGGCATCGGTGACCTTGGATATGAGGCTCGCAGACACATCAGCCCCGTACATCTCTTTGAACGTCGCCACGATTTCCCGCGTGGTATCGCCTCATTTCAGGCAAGGTCAGTTCATGTGAAAACAGAGTGGTGGTTATCCCAAATACATTGTTCTTCAGCCAAGGCTATTGGAGAAACTGGAGCTTTTACTATAAGGCTATCTGCAATGTAGCCAATAGCAGTCATATCTATGGCGGTGCAGCAGACGTATTTGTCGATGTGAAACCACAAGACAATTATATGGACGATATCAATCGCGACGGTCAAATCAATTTGGGAGATGCAAAAACCTTTTATCACTTAGCCGATAAGCTGGCGTCACGCAGCCATCACCCCGAGTTAATGCGTGGGGTAGGTTTATACGATAAAAACTCTGCCCACGGTCCCTTTGTTCACGTGGATGTTAGAGGTACACCTGCACGCTGGGGGCATTAAACCCATGGAAAACCTATTAGAAGCAAAACTTCAGACCAGTCAGGCAAATAGCTGATTGGATGTCCTTAGGATTTTTTCGGACCATTGCCCTCAGTCATCAGAGTGTTGGCTAAGCGCTTATCTACACGTGATTGATCATTCCGCCTGGTTTTTTCCAACTTTGTGCCGTTTTGGGATTTTGTGTTGCCTTTTGTAGGTGGTGTTTATGTTAGATCAAGACGTACTGTGGCAGTGTGGCGCGGGGAAACACTGCTTGTTAAAGGTAGATGTTTCCCCATTTAGCAAGACACGGGGAAATATCTAAGCTCAGTGTATCTGCTCGTTTAGCTTAGTGGTGGCCTTTACCAGTTTCCATTTCAGCCTGGCTTAAGACTTGGTATTGCAGGGCGCTCATGTCGGGTAATTTTTGCAAAAATGCAACCATCGCCCAGATTCGCTCGTCACTGTGAGTTGGCCCCCAAGCGGGCATGCCCGAGGCTTTTATACCGTGCTTTATTATCCAAAATTGGCGCTGGGCTTGTTGCTCAGTGCCGCCGTAGTCACCACGCTCGGCTTCATCGTCACCACTGAAATTTGGCGGTGCCGGGTATAATCCAAGGCTGAGCTCACTGCTTTGCTGACCGGGTTGAAGATGACAGGCCGAGCACATTTCATTGTAGTCGACAGCGCCTTCAAGCAGTAAATCCACTCGATTTAAGTCCGGTACTGAGATGTCTTTCGACGCCACGGCTATCGAACGTTCCCGCACAGTTTCCAGCAACCAGTGGGTGAGTTTATTGTGAGGGGTATCTGCTCCTATGGGGTAGACACCCGCGTAAATAGCAGCCGCAACCACGATGAGTGAGAATACGGCCACGGCAAATAAGGACTGTAAAGTTTTCATGTGTACTTCCTTTTTTGTAGGTTAGCTCGCTTAGTGTTGATGCTGGCCGTGACCGTCGTCGTGGCTGGGCATGGCTTTGGCTTTAGGGCTACTTTCTTCCATTGCCTTCGTTGCAGTTTTCGCTGAGTTGGTTTTGCTGCCGTGCATTGAGTGATTAGACTCAGCGCCACTGTCGGCGGGGCTGGCATGGTGTCCATCACTCATACTGTGCTCGGCACTTGGTTTTAAGGTTGCTTGGCACTTCGTCATCATGGCGTGCATCACTAATTTGTCTTTAGCGATATCGTCCGGCGCGACGCCGTTGTCGAGCATGGTTTTAAGGCTGCCACAATCTGCTTTTGGGCTACTTGCTCCGTGCCCAGCTCCCGCGTAAGCGAGATTGATTCCGCCCAGCGCAATACATACCATGCTAAATTTAAGGGTATTGTGGAGGCGATTTTTGAAATGCAATGTCGTCATGATTGATTTCCTATAAGCCTCTGGTGCACCCAAAGGCGTAAATCAGTTGCGTTTAGAACCAGGCGCGAAGGCCAGCTACCCATTGTAGTGATTCGATATCGCCGTTATTACTGCGCGCTATGTCGGCGGTATTGCCGTATTTTTTAGACCAATTTACCCCGATATAGGGCGCAAGCTCCCGGCGTATTTCGTAGCGTAAACGCAATCCCGCATCGAGGCTGGCGAGCCCGCTACCTTGTTCATACTTTGGTTCGTTGCGGCCATAAACTGTCGTTTCTAGCTCGGGGCTAAGAATGAGCTTTTGCGTAAACATAAGTTCGTACTCGGCATCAATGCGCAGCGCGGTTTGGCCGCCTTCACCAAAAAACAGTGCGCTGTCTATTTCGAAGAAATACGGTGCCAAGCCTTGAAGACCAACAGCAAACCAGTGTTGATTTTGATCTTCGTTAAAGTCACCGCGCCAGCCGGTTTGCAAATCCCAGTAAGGGGCAATTGCACGACTGTAAAGCAACTGTAATTCCGATTCCTCAAGACTGCCGTCAACGACATCGGCCTCGGTTTTTAGCCAGAGTTTGTTAAGGTTTTTCCCGACCCAGATATCGGCATCCAAACTGCTAATATCGATATCCTTACTTTGAGAGTCGTTATCAAAGCGCTGTTCCAATTGGTTTATCGACACCATGGTCAGAATCGGGTCCTCCATTGCACCACCATAGCTAAGGTTTAGGGCGGCCGTATTCAGCAAGGTAAAAGCGGCTAAATTGCGTTTATTAATACTCATGCGAAACCTCCGTTTTTGCTGATGCGCACTTCTCGCATCATGCCCGGCATGTGGTAGAGCAGGTGGCAATGGTAAGCCCAACGACCGAGGGCGTCGGCCGTCACGAGGTAGCTGATTCTAGAACCCGGTTGAACCATAATCGTATGTTTGCGGGGAATGTGTTCGGGATCACCTGTTTCGAGCTCGCTCCATACCCCGTGCAAGTGGATAGGGTGGGTCATCATCGTGTCGTTGACCAAGGTGATACGCACACGCTCGCCATAGCTGAGCGCAAGGGGTTCAGCATCCGCGAAGGGAATACCATTTACTGACCACATATAGCGGTTCATATTGCCGGTGAGGTGTAGCTGAATTTCACGGCTGGGTTCGCGGCGATCATGAGTGGTGTACAGATTGCGCAACTGGCTATAACGCAGGACTTTACGGCCATACTTTTGCTCGTGCTCACGCAGACCAATGCCGGGATCGTCCAGTCCACTCTGCGGGCCGTCGGCGCGGGCATCAACATGGGGACCAAATTCAGTCTTCACATGTTTAACTTCGTTGTTGCTGCCGTAGCCCGCTAGACCTAAGGCTCTCGCGCTGGCTGCGGCCATTTTGCCCATTTCACTCATATTGTGTTTGCTGTGGTCCATGCCCTTCATGCCGCCCATATCTTGGCTGCCGTGGTCCATGCCGTTCATGCCACCCATGTCGTGACCGCTGTGATCCATGCCTTCCATGCCCTTCATGCCGCCCATGTCAGGCTTGCTCTGCTCCATACCCTTCATGGCGGCCATCGCCATACCCATGTCGCGGTGGGTCAATATTGGGGCGGGGTCCATTGCGGGAATAGGCGCACTCCATGCCGGGTTGGGGCTGAGTGTGCCTCGGGTGAAACCGCTGCGATCAATACTTTGCGCAAAGACGCAATAAGCGCTGTCGTCGCTGGGTTCAACCACCACGTCATAGGTTTCTGCCACGCCAATACGGAACTCATCAATGCTAAAGGGCTCGACGTTTTGACCGTCTGCGGCAACCACCGTCATTTTTAAACCTGGAATACGCACGTCAAAAATGGTCATGGCGGCGCTATTGATGAATCGCAAACGTACTTTTTCACCGCGCTTAAATATCCCAGTCCAGCCTTGATCTGGCGTAGCGCCATTCATTAGATAGGTGTAGGTATAGCCAGTAACATCGGCAATATCGCGCTCGCTCATGCGCATTTGATTCCACATGCTGCGCTCAGACCAGGTTTGGCTAAGGCCTTTTTCTTTAATATCACGCCATAAGTCGCCAGCGGTTCGCTCCTGGAAATTGTAATAATCGCCACGCTTTTTGAGTTTTGCATAGATATTTTCTGGCGCCTCATCTGACCAGTCGGAAAGCTGTACCACATAGTCGCGGTCATAGCTCACGGGGTCAGGGTCTTTAGGCTCTATCACAATCGCGCCGTAAACCCCGGTTTGCTCCTGAAAGCCAGAGTGGCTGTGATACCAGTAGGTGCCGCTTTGTTGCACTTTAAAAGCGTAATCGAAGTATTCACCGGGCTTGATGCCTGCGTAACTCAAGCCGGGGACACCGTCCATTTCAGTGGGCAAAATCATACCGTGCCAGTGAATCGAGCTGTCGTGGGCAAGGTGGTTGCGTACTCGCAGAGTGATATCGTCGCCTTCTTTCCAGCGCAAAATCGGCCCGGGCACACTGCCATTAATAGCGGTTGCGATCTTTGATTTACCGGTGAAATTCACCGGCTGGTAGCCAATACCAAGATCGAAGTGCTTGCCGCTGAGGGTTTGAGGTTCCATTACTTTCGAGCTAGCTCCTAAGCCCCAGCTTAATGGGCTGCCACTTAAGCCAATGACAGCGCCGGCGCTGGCCGCACCCATCACAAAATGACGTCGGGAAACGCTTGCGGAAGCAAAGGTGCCGGGCGCTTGCGAAGAGAAATTTTTGATCTGCTTCATCTTTTTGATTTCCAAGTTTTTTGACATTTACGCTGATCTATTAATTTTCGTGGTAACGAAGAAATACGATCAGTGAACAAATATTCGGCTGCGAAGCGGTGCTTGCGTGCAATTGCTAAATACCAATGGGCGTTTAGCAAATTACAGGCACAACTCTGCTGTACTTAGCTAAAAATGGGGGGTTTAAAGAGTGATACAGCGTGCTGGGGCAGCAGCTGAAGGTCAAAATCGGGGGTGAGATCAGGATAGCTAATGGCTTGTTTTATGTGGCTTTCAGGGAGCAGCGCCAAGGGACTGCAGTTACCAATACAGCACTGACAGGTGGTATCACAATCGGCGCTTGCTGGCGAAGTATCATGGGACGCTACCAGCGCTACATCGATTTGTGCGGCGCTGGTAGCACTACCGTGTTCACTATGACTTTTATTAAGGCAGTGTCCAGCGGGTGCCGCCATTGTCGAGTGATTGGTCTGGGCCGCCATTGGGTGCATCATCGTTAACATCGGCGCAGCAGCGAGCACTGATTTACTGAAATAAATCAGTATCAGTAAGCTAAGCACATAGATGTTAAGAATTTTTCTCATCTTTTTCAGTATTTCGCCAATAAGTCTTCAGACACGGTTTCTAAACTAAAGCTTGATATCGCGGTAAATTCTCAGAAATACTAGGTCTTTTTAGTACGTATTTCACCACATGAGTGTTCAAGACCATTAATAATAGGGCATTCAGCTCGGTTATCACCATGGCATTCGGCGGCTAAGCTCTTGAGTAAATTGCGCATCGCGCTCAGCTCAGTAATTTTGTCATTCAACTCCTTTATATGATGCAGGGCAAGGGCCTTTACATCGCTGCTGGCGCGATCGCGATCTTGCCATAGCGACAGCAGTTGTTTTATTTGGTCCAAAGAAAAGCCCAAGGAGCGCGCACTGTTAACAAAACTCAAAGTGTGCAGATCATTGCTTGAGTATATGCGATAACCCGCGGGGCTGCGGCGAGATTGATCAATAAGACCAATCTCCTCGTAGTGGCGTATCATTTTTGCCGATATGCCGCTGGCTTTAGCGGCGTCACCAATATTCATCTCAATCCTCCTTGGCAGTTTGTTCGACGCTGTGGGGTTTCCAGCGTTTTAAAAGCAGGGCATTACTCACTACGCTGACGCTACTAAAGGCCATTGCTGCACCCGCAATCACTGGGTTTAATAAACCAAACGCGGCCAGCGGTATACCAATAGCATTATAAATAAAGGCCCAAAACAGGTTCTGCTTAATTTTGCGGTAACTGCGCTGGGAAATGGCGATCGCATCCGCCACCAGCGCCGGGTCGCCACGCATTAAGGTGATGCCTGCAGTGTGCATGGCCACGTCGGTGCCGGTGGCCATAGCAATACCAATATCGGCTGCGGCTAGGGCAGGGGCGTCGTTAATACCATCGCCAACCATGGCCACAACGCGGCCTTCGCTGCGCAATTGGCTGACTTTCTTGGCCTTCTCGTCGGGCAGGACATTCGCGATAAAGTCGCTCAGCCCGAGTTTTTCTGCCACCGCACTAGCACTGCCCTGATTGTCACCGGTGAGCATAATGGACTCGATGCCGCGCTGGCGTAACTGGGCAATCGCCTGTGCGGCGGAAGCTTTGATCTCGTCGCCAAAGGCGAGTAAACCGATAAGTCGAGGCGTGTTGCCGCCGGCTGCCAACCACGACAAGGTATTGCCTTGGGCTTCCAGTTGATCGGCGGTTTTTGCTAGGTCGCCCAATTCAATATGTAATTCTTTCATTAAACGGGTGTTGCCAAGGCTGAGCTGCTGGCCATCTACAGTGGCGCTTACGCCGCGACCAGCCAAGGCCTTGGCATTACTGGCCTGGCCGACCGTCATATTCTGTTCCTCAGCGCGTGTCATTACTGCTTTTGCTAGCGGGTGATCGCTGCCAGATTGCACCGCCGCAGCGAGTTGAATTAATTCGCGCTCATCACCATTCACGGCTTTGGTCGCCGTCAAGGTCGGTTTGCCCACGGTCAATGTGCCGGTTTTATCGAAGATCACTGTGGTAGTTTTGTGGGCGATTTCTAGCGCTTCAGCGTCTTTGATTAAAATACCGTATTTAGCGGCTACGCCCGTACCGGCCATGATCGCCGTTGGCGTGGCTAAACCGAGGGCACAGGGGCAGGCGATAACCAATACCGCCACGGCATTTATGATCGCGCCTTGTACATCGCCATTGTAAAGCCACCAGGTCACTAAGGTGGCAAGTGCAATGACCAGCACCACCGGCACAAACACCGCGCTAACCTGATCTACTAGGCGCTGGATGGGCGCCTTGGCGGCTTGGGCATTTTCGACCATGCGAATAATACCGGACAGGGTACTATCGCTGCCTATCGCGGTGGTTTTAATCAGTAAGACGCCGTCAGCATTGATCGCGCCACCGGTGACTATATCGCCCACATCTTTGCTGACGGGCAAGCTCTCACCAGTGAGCATAGACTCGTCGATATGACTGGAACCTTCTTTGATCACGCCGTCGACGGGGATTTTCTCGCCGGGTTTTACAATGACTAAATCGCCGCTGCGAATGTTTTCGATAGCCACTTCTTTTTCGCCATTCTGGCCACGAACTCGGGCGGTAGCGGGGCGCAAGGATTGCAGTGCCTGAATCGCCGCGGTGGTTTGGCGTTTGGCGCGACCTTCCAACCATTTACCTAATAACACCAAGGTAATGACCACCGCTGAGGCCTCAAAATAGTAGTGCCCGCTGCTGTGAGCACCATTGTAAACTTGGTCTTGCACATAGGGACGTAGTAATTCAAATACACTCAAGCCGTAAGCGGCACTGGTACCCAAGGCCACGAGTAAATCCATATTACCGGTTTTAACTTTAACCGCTGCCCAGCCTGCGCGGTAAAAGCGCGCGCCCAGCCAAAATTGTATCGGCGTTGCCAGTAAAAACTGCAGCCAGCCCGGTGCCATCCATTGGCTGCCAAACCCGCTGAAGATCATCGGCAAAAATAGCGGCGCAGATAAGATCGTACCGATGATAACGGCGCGTGCTTCTTTGTTTGAGGCACTGTTTTTTGCAGCTGAGTTTGCACTGACTTGCTCATTGTCTAGCGACGCTTGGTAACCGGCCTTACTCACCGCTGCTATTAATTGGGCGCTGCTAATCGCGTCGTTCGCGATTTCAATATTGGCGATTTCTGTTGCTAAATTTACGCTCACCGCAAATACGCCAGAGCTCGCTTGCAGGGCTTTTTCAATTCTGGCAACGCAGGAGGCACACGTCATGCCGCCAACTTTAAGGCGAACAGTGCTGCTACTTACATGGTAGCCAGCATCGTTCACCGCGGCGCGCAGTTGTTCGCTGGGCACGGCTTTGGCCAAGCTAATTTGGGCGGTTTCGGTGGCCAAATTAACACTAACCTTGCTAACGCCATCGACGGCGCTGAGCGCTTTTTCGATACGACTAACACAGGACGCACAGCTCATACCTTCAATAGCAAAACGAAGTTCCTGCTCAGACGTTTGATTGGCTGCCAATGTTGC
Source organism: Zhongshania sp. (assembly GCA_047624025.1). GTDB lineage: Bacteria > Pseudomonadota > Gammaproteobacteria > Pseudomonadales > Spongiibacteraceae > Spongiibacter. Next base: position 10,152 of record JBLHPB010000039.1, on the reverse strand, counting down.
ATTCATGACCAGCTCCCTTAGGCAGTAGTGCTGGCTGTGCCAATGGCGAGGCCTGATAGCCTGCCTCGACAATCGCAGTAATGATAGCCGCGCTATCAGTCTGAGCACTATTAAATTGAATGCGTGCAGATTTGCTCGCTAAATTAATCTCGACTGTGTCGATACCGTCAAGTTCATCTAAGGCTTTAGAAATACGTCTTACACAGGCACCGCAATTCATTCCGCCAATAGACAGTTTTAATGCGGTGATATTGTGTAGCGCGCTTTGGTCGGCATTTTTAGCTAAAGGCATGATAAGTCCTCCATTGATCGAGGCTTGATCATCAACCTTACCACAGTGGTAAGGTCAAGGGCTTTTTATAAAAATTATTCAGCGAGGCGCTGGCGGCCAATGAGAATTGATGCGCTGAGCTGCTCCCTTAGCGCCGTAATCGTTTGCGAAACAAAGACGCTAAACTGCATTAAGCGCAGCCGTAAAGTGGCGCCCACCTGAAAGCGCGGCACATCGTGATGTAAATGGGGTAGTTCGACCCTAAGGGTGGAATGGCTAAGCGCAAGACTGACTTCGGCGCGCACAATCGGCCCCGTGCGTTGAATGCTATTGACCACCACATCGATGCCTGCTTGCTCCGCATCTGCAATGAGCAGATCGCTGGGCCGAACATAGATATCAACCGCGCCGTAATCTAGTGTGGCAAGGTTTGCGACGGGCGTATAGCTGCCAATTTCTGAGTTGCCGACATGCACCCCACCGTCGTGCAATTGCGCGGGCATAATATGGCTGTCGCCTAAGAAATCGAAGACTAGCGGCGAAGCCGGTTATTCGTAGACCTGATCGACACTGCCGAGCTGAGCGATTTTAGCGTTTTGCATAATCACCACGCGGTCGGCCAACTCCAAAGCCTCCTCCTGATCGTGGGTAACTAAAATCGTCGTCACGCCGGTTTGTTGGTGTAGTTCCCACAGCCACTGGCGCAACTCCTTGCGGACTTTGGCGTCAAGGACGCCTAAGTGCTCGTCGAGGAGTAGCAGGACTTTGGGATCAATTACTAAGGCCCTAGCCAGTGTCACGCGTTGGCGTTGGCCACCTGATAGTTGGTGTGGATAGCGGCCTTCAATGCCTGCCAATTGCACCAGCTTTAATAATTCGTCGGCACGGTGTTGGTCTCGCCGCGAATATGGCCGGAGACCACTGACACAGCGCCGAACTCGCCCATGGCCCGTGCGTTACACAGCAGTACGCCGTACAACAAGCCCCAGCGAATATTTGGCAGAGTCACCTGCCAAAACGTCTGCCAACCATTGGCAGGAATCCATAACCCGCGTTCGAAATATCGTGTTTTGTCAGACCACAGCGCTATTGGTCCTTCTAGGCCAATAGCGCTTTGATGAGCCCAATGGCGATGAGGCTTGTTGTCGCTCGAGGCACCAAGAAATACCCCCATGCCTGCAGTTATGGCTGCCGACCCTAGCTAAGGCTGTGAGAATAATTGATTTTAATGCACTTTTTTCCGAGTCCTCAGGGTCTATCTTGGATCAACTATTTCGCTTCGGCATCTTATATAAAGTCGTTGAGGGAAAGTCAGCCTATATTTATCTAAACGCTAGCATGCGCCTTTCCAGAATAGTTCTAATGGATCAGCAAACCTAAATATTTGAAACGCCCCCCAATTCAATTACGGTGGCCGACTGTAAGTTGAAATTCACGCAGGCTCAATTGTAATACGACGCGATATTTCGGAGGGAGACTTGCTGCGAATTTATAACAATGCCGGGTAGCCTTAGCTACCCGGCCAGCGTTAAGCAGTAGTTTTATGAGGATTTAATTGTCGGTGCTACATTTTTAGAACCTTGCTTCCAGATCACGAACAATGCCGGAAACACCACTAGGACCATAATGAGTGAGATCACAACCCCACCAAGCATGGGCGCAGCGACCCTTTTCATTAGATCGGCGCCGCTGCCATTACTTAGCATGATCGGCACTAAGCCCAAAATTAATGCGAGTCCAGTCATTAATTTTGGGCGTAGCCGCTTGGCTGCACCGTCGACTACTGCCTCAGTAAGGTCATAAAAGGTGTTGAGCTGCCCGTCATCACGACGTTGTCGCCAAGATATATCTAAATACAGCATCATCAGTAGACCAAGCTCTACCGCCAAACCGGCCACGGCAATCATGCCCACGGCCACGGCGACTGATATCTTGTATTCGAGCATCCACAAAAACCACAAGCTACCAACCAGAGAAAAGGGCAGTGCGAGCATGACAATCAGTGTTTCGATTAGCGATTTTCGATGAAAGTACAGCATCATAAAAATCAGCCCTAGGGTCATCGGTACGAGAATTTCTAGACGCGATTTTGCACGCTCGTAATTTTCGAACTGCCCAGCCCAGGCGAGGCGATAACCAGTGGGGATGTCGACATTTTCAGCGACCACTTTTTTGGCTAGCGCGACGTAGTCGGGAATGCCGATATTGTCGGCAACGTCGACAAAAACAAAGCCAACTAACTGACCGTCTTCATTGCGAATCATTGGTGGGCCTTTGCGATACTGTAGCGTCGCGACTTGGCTTATCGGGATTTGGCTACCATGGTTGGTAGTGACGTAGGTACGTTCTAAGGCGGCTATCGAGTCGCGATAGTCACGGTTATAACGCATTAAAATATTGTATCGCTCACGTCCTTCAACTGTCTGGGAGACTACTTTACCGCCGACGGCCATCTCAATAACATCTTGAATATCAGCAACATTCAATCCATACCTCGACGCAGCGTCTCGGTCAATATCAAAGTCTAAGAAGTAGCCACCCGTGGTGCGCTCGGCAAATGCGCTTCGCGTAAAGTCGGTGGTACGGCTATCATTTTGAAGTGCACGCTCGATCGCGGTCGCGGTGCTTTCAATCGTCGCGAGATCCGGCCCAAACACTTTTATGCCTAATGCCGAGCGAATCCCCGTGGCGAGCATTTGTGTGCGTGTCTGAATGGGCATCCACCAAATATTGGGCATGCCGGGGAAGCGTAACTTTTGATCCATCTCGGCGATTAAGCTATCCCAGTCCATTCCTTCACGCCATTCGCTTTTCGGCTTGAGGGTGATATTGGTTTCAATCATCGATAGTGGTGCGGAGTCAGTAGCACTCGTTGAACGACCCACTTTTCCAAACACCGTTTTTACTTCCGGGAAGGTCATTAGTTCTCGGTTCATTGTGTGGAGCGTCTTTTGAGCTTCACTAATCGACATTCCGGGTAGGGCTGTGGGCATATACAAAATACTACCCTCATTTAATGGCGGCATAAATTCACTACCAAGTCCACGGAAGGGGATGATCGCAGACAGCAGCACGAGAACGCTGACACCCACCACCAGCCAGCGTCTATCAACCACCCAACGTACCACGGGCGCATATAGCGCAATCAAACTGCGATTTAACCAACTGTGTTCGCCGCGAATACGGCCGCGAATAAGTAAAACTGCTAGAGCGGGTATCAGAGTAACGGACAGCAGGGCTGCAAAAAACATGGAGTAGGTTTTGGTGTAAGCCAAGGGTTTGAAAAGCCGTCCTTCAATGCCTTCAAGGGCAAACACCGGCAAAAATGACACAGCAATAATTAATAATGCGAAGAAAATGGATGGCCCCACTTCTTGCATCGCGACAATAATGACGTCTGTGCGGCTCTGAGAGCTATCAGTTTGCTCTCGCCACAGTGCGAGACGGCGGTGTATGTTTTCTACAATGGCTATCGCCGCATCGACCATCGCCCCAATGGCAACCGCAATTCCGCCGAGTGACATGATATTGGCAGTTAATCCTTGGTAATACATAGGAATAAACGCTAATAATATGGCGATAGGCAGGGTGATGATAGCGACTAGCGCCGAACGCAGATGCAGCAAAAATACAATAATAACGAGCGAGACTATGAGGATCTCTTCACTCAGGGTTCGGCTTAAGGTATCGATAGACCGTTCAATCAGGCCGGAGCGGTCATACACGGGGATAATTTCAACTCCATCAGGCAAGGATGTCTTAACCTCATCCAAGCGAGCTTTAACCCGATTTATGACGTCTAAGGCATTTTCGCCAAAGCGCATGACCACGATGCCGCCGACGGCTAAGCCTTCGCCATTAAGCTCGGCACTGCCGCGCTGCATTGCCGGCCCTAGTGACACGGTCGCAATGTCAGACACCTTTACAGGAATACCATCGCCGGCAGTGCTAAGAACGACGCTTTCTAGATCTGCCGTTGAGGTGATGTAGCCTCTACCGCGAATAAAATGCTCATGACCTGATATCTCCAGAACCCTGCCACCGACATCATTATTTGAGCGTCGTAGTGCAGCGGCGACTTTTTGTAGCGGAATGTTATAGGCGGCCAAACGGTCAGGGTCGATATTAACCTGATATTCTTTTTCATATCCGCCAACGGATGCCACTTCCGCAACACCTTGTACCGCCTCCAGCGCATAGCGTAAATTGAAGTCTTGCAGGCTGCGCAATTCCGAGAGGCTAGTGTTCCCCGTTTTGTCACTAAGGGCATATTGATAAACCCAGCCAACCCCAGTTGCATCCGGCCCTAAGGTCGGGGTGACGCCGTCTGGCAAATCCGCACTGGCGCTATTGAGGTATTCCAATACGCGCGAACGCGCCCAATAAATATCGGTGCCATCTTCAAAGATGACGTAGACAAACGACAACCCCATGAAGCTTTGGCCACGCACAAATTTAACTTCAGGTGCTGCGAGCAGGGTGGTGCTTAACGGGTAGGTGATTTGATCTTCCACTAAATCGGGACTGCGCCCCGGCCAGTCGGTAAAAACAATGACTTGGGTGTCTGACATATCGGGAATTGCGTCGAGCGGCGCGGCCATGAGAGAGCGCCAACCCCAGAATGATGCTCCCACACACAGCAGTATTGTGAGTAGCCAGTTACGGGCACAAAAGCTAATTAGCGACGCAAGAAAGCCCTGCGGATGATTGCTTTGAGGGTTTACCATTGCGCAATCCCCGTTTTCAGTTTCGCTTCAGCGGCAATTAAGAAATTACCAGACGTGATTACCTGTTCACCGCCGGATAAGCCCTCTGTAATTTCTATCCAGCCTTTTGTTCTCTGACCAGTGTTGACTAAGACGGGTTTTATTTTCCCCTCGCTACCTAAATCCACAAAGACAACACGGGTTTCTCCCGCAATCATGACGGCCTCGTCTGGCACCCAAAGGCGTTTGCCTAATTTCCTGCTGAAGTGAACCTGAGCGTACATATCAGGTCTTAGCTCGCCATCGCTGTTATCGAGAATCAATCGAATGCGGGTGGTGCGGGTGAGGGGGTTGACGCTCGGATAAATGTAATCAATCTTAGCGCTGTATTCTCGATCACTGAGGTTTTGCATACTAACGGTAGCGGACATTCCCTTTTTCAGTAACGGCAAATCCGCTTCATAGACCTCCGCCTCAACCCAAACAGTCGAGAGATCAGCCAATTGCAGCAGCGTACTGCCCGCTTTTGCATAACTACCACTCACGATGGATTTATTCACCACGACGCCACTTTTCTCGGCGTAAATTGGCAGAAACTCGATTGGCCTACCGCGCTGTTCTAGTGCGCGTATGTCAGCGCTGGAAATATTCCATAGACTTAAGCGGGAGCGGGCGGCCTTTAGCAAGCTGTCGTCTGATCCACGACTTGCTAATCGACCTCGAGTTTCTAAATACTCTTGTTGTGCTGATAGCAGTTCTGGGCTGTAAACCGTGAACAGTACTTGGCCACGCTCGACACGGGCACCAATAAAATCCGCTTTTAACTCACCAATCCAGCTATCGAATTTCAAATTTATTTCGCTAGCACTGTGCTGGTCGTAGGCAATACGTGCCACCGCCGTGATCGATTTGCTGAGTTCTCGATATTCTGCTGTAGCCGTTTTTACACCGATTAATTGTCTTCGGCGAGCATCAATACTAATGACCCCAGACTGCGTTTGTTGTTTGCTGACCGGCACTAAATCCATTCCGCAGATAGGGCAAGATCCTGGGGCGGCCGCGCGGACTGAGGTGTGCATGGAGCAGGTGTAATGCGAAATTCCCGCAGGTGTTGCTGTTGCAGCATGTAACTCGCTGCTGCCAGTTTGGCCGGTCAGAATTAAATCGCCGTGGCCCAGTAATTCACTGGATACATCGATAGCAAAGTCATAATCCCCTGCTTGTGGCAGGACAATAGTGCCTGGGTAACGGCCATCCGTACTTGGCAGCAACGTCACAAGCGCGGCGTTATTTTGCGCTGGAGTGTCCTCGGCATCGGGGTTTGTGATCGACTGCTCAAGTGCTGATTTGACTAGCAGGCGAACATCAATATTGTTCAGCGCATGATTCTGCCTATCCCGCACAGTAATTATCAGCGGATTATCACCTTGGCGGAGTTTGGCATTTTCTAATAACGCCACGTTGACGAGGTATTTTCCAACGGTATAGAAACCTTGCTTATTTAAACTGAGGTCGACATTTGGCGTTGAAGAATACGTGATTTCTTTGTCGTTGACGGGCATTTCACTGGCTATTGATACTCCGCCGGCATTAATAGTGGGGCCTGACCGTCCAGTCGCCATATCAAAACTTAGATCGGCTGACTTATTGTCTTTGCTGATCTGTAATTTTAATGGCCATTCACCGCGCATAGCGAGGTCGAATTCGGCAGTGTAAAAGCCGGGGGAAATCTCATCAAATACCACGGAAGCGCGCATTGATGGCATGCTGGCCATTGCGGCCATTTCTGCCTGCCCGCGAATTATTGCCCCGGGAATAGGGTTTCCCTTAGTGTCTCTCAATCGCAAAATGGCAGTGTTGTTGCCCACTGCGGGGAGGTCATCCTTGAATGCAATGGCAATGTGATAATCGTCCGTGCGATATTCTTTTGCGTCCTTCATTTGCTGAGTGAAGGCATCGGTAGATGAACGATAAACATAGCTAAAATAACTTAAAGCCAAGACCAAAATAATAATGATGCTGACAAGCAATCGCTGTTTCATTGTGCGCGCTCCAATGTGGCATTTTTTGTGGTGCTTGTGACAGCGCTATTTTGACTCGTCGCCATTTTGCTATTTTGTTGTAAGCTACTTTTGGGTAAGGCCAACGGCCCGCCGAGCGCGTTCTCAAGTGCGGCTTTGGCAATAAGGTAATCAGCGCGAGCGCGTTGCAAGCTCAATTCGGCATCGAGATGAACTTGCTCGGCGCTTATCAATTCACTAAAACGGCCGCCCCCTGCGCCATACGCAGCCCGCGTCGCGCTTAGATTCTCGGCTGTTCTCGGTAATAAATCGTGTTCATATAGGGCTATGGTATGCAGTGCTTCGTTGATGAGGACACGGGCTTCTTCTACATTCCCTAGCAGCTGTGAGCGCAGCTCATCTAATTCAGATTGCCAGCCAACGGTGTTCGCCCGGGACTCATCTCTAGCGGCGCGATATTTATCCCGTCCTAGTGGTAAGTTAATACCAATACCGACTACCCAGCGTTTGGCCGTTTCATCCCAAAGGCTGTTATAGCCAGTGAATAATTTAAAATCTGGATAGATATCTTTATCAGCCAGTTGTTCCTTATCGCGACTTGCTGCTATTCGTTTCTCGGCAGCTGTTAGACCGGGGTGCTGACTCAGGGCGATAAGCCGTAGCGTATCGAAATCAGGGATTGCCGTTGGCGGGGGGAGAGCGTTTGAAAGCGCAATGTCTGCGGTTGTACTGCGATTGAGCAAGGTGTTTATTTGCGCACGCAGGGTCGCCATTTGCCGTCGCAATTGAACGCTTCGGTGGCGAATATGCTGAAGCTCTACCTCTGCGAGCAGCACGTCTGGTTGATTGGTTATCCCCGCGGCGTAGCGAGCTTCTGCCACGCGACGAAGTTCATCAACTAAGGTGCTATTACGCTCATTAATGGCAATAGCCTGATGCAAGTAATTCCACTGTGCATAGTAGCTGAGCGCCACTGTACGCAGTTGCAGCCGTCGCAGCTCGAGATAGCCACGCTCTGCCTCCGCTGTTTTAGTCGCAGCTTCGCCGCGTAAACGAAGCTTTCCTGGCCATGGAAGCGTTTGCGTTAATTCCACTCGAACATTGCTGCCGCGCCCGTTCGGCGAGTTATAACCGCCGATGGTGTCGGGGGCAACCGCAGTAAACAGCTGTGGGTCGGGCAAGGCAGTAGACTGAACGATTCGTGCTTCAGCCCCCCGAATAGCGGCTTCAAGGGCAGCTATCCCAGGATTGGCACGCAGCGCTTCGTCAACGAGCGCCTGAGCAGACATTGCTGAACCCGATGACGATGACAGCGTTACCGAGTGGGTGTATTGCTCACTAGCAAGCAGTGTCGGGGTAAACGTCAGGAATATGCCTGTGACGATCACAACCGCAATACGTCGGGCTAGGGTGGTAATACACCAGCTATTTTGGGCGAACATAATCAGTCCTCATAAATTACGTTTTGCTTGGCGCTATGAATAGGCCAATTTCGCACCGATTTACGGCGCTTATTCGTAAATTATGAGAATTTTGGTGGTCTGAGTAGTAAACGCTGAAACGCAGGGTTGGGCGGTAGGGGAAGGGTGAATGTCGGGGATGCCGGTATTTTCTCTAGTGCTGCGATAGGTAGGGGTGGCAGAAAACTTACCGTTAGCCCACCAATACCACAATCGATGTTTTCACAGCTATTGTTGCTATCTACACAACAGCAATTTGTTGGCGTATCGCAATCAGCCTGCGTATCGCTGGTTTGCATGTTCGGCGTCATGTGTTCAGCCGCAACGGACGTTATTGGATCACAGTTGGCCGCCTGCAATACGCTGCCCCAGCCCGATGTGGTAAACAACATCAGCGAAAGGATTAGTGTGTAGATGAGGCGCTTTTTCATTTGGCAATTCTATTCTTTCCCTCCTTGAGCTGCAAGACGTTCATTTTAGATAGCTTTTTAGAATTGTCATAACGCCCACTAGATCTTGTTGTCGCTGTGCCGTCGTTACCTAGATGCTCTCGCATATGACCTTTGATCTTCCAAAACTTCCATCATTAGCCCGTTGGTTGCACCGCGGATAGTTGCAATTTGTTGCAATACTTTATTGCATCACGGCCCGGTGCGCAGTAACCGTTCAAGTCCTGCAATTGACAATCTTACAACTAGGTAACTCTCGCCCACCCAGAACCATCTTCTCTTATGTTTGCTAGCGTACCGACCGTCACGAAAAAAAGGTCGATAATTCCTCTTGCGGTAATCTGTAATACAAATAATAGTATGCCTAGAAGCAAATTGGTATAGAGCAGACGAAGGATCACATGGGTGCCCAGTCAGGTCCAAAAGCCCACTGGCACAGAGATTCTGCATACGCACTAGTGAAGACAAGGATTGCAGATCCGACGACTTGCTGGTCAGTACTTCAGGGAAGAAAATAATGACCAATTTTACAAATATGTCTAATAAATTTCTGTTGACCGTGACACTGGCGCTTCTAATCTCTGGGTGTGGTGGACGCGACCCGATCCTGGGCGGCGCCACCTCCTCAGTGACGAATGTAGCGCCTCTTCCAGGCGCTGCCGAAGTGCCAACCAATAACACAATTGTCACGGCGGCGTTCACCAAGGCGACGGATACCTCTGCCCCCACGGTGACCGGCACCATTAATGCCAATGGTGCGACCGGCGTACCGATTAACACCAACGTCGGCGCCACGTTCAGCGAGGGCATGAATCCGCTGACAATTACCAATGTGTCCTTCACCTTAATGGAAAAACATAATCGTAATGCGGTAGCGGGAGTAGTGAGCTACTCCGGTGTAACGGCGGTATTCAGACCGAACAATGATCTCGCGCCGAGTACCGAATACACCGTCACCGTCACCGGGGCGCCCAACGGCGTCAGAGACCTGGCGGGCAATCTGATGGTGGCTGACTTTGTCATCAGCTGGACCACCGGTGCGACCCCCGACACCACGGCACCCACAGTGACCGGCACCATTAATGCCAATGGTGCGACCGGCGTACCGATTAACACTGACGTCGGCGCCACGTTCAGCGAGGGCATGGATCCGCTGACAATTACCAATGTGTCCTTCACCTTGATGGAAAAACATAATCGTAATGCGGTAGCGGGAGTAGTGAGCTACTCCGGTGTAACGGCGGT
>JBLHPB010000038.1:0-20870 GCA_047624025.1 Zhongshania sp. | reverse complement strand
GCTTCACCCTCAATGCCATCGGGATCGTGAACAGACTTACCCAACATTTGAAATCCGCCGCAAATGCCCAGTAATTTGCCGCCATAGCGCAGGTGTTTAGCAATGTCATCATGCCAGTGGTTGCTGCGTAAATATTCTAAATCGCGGCAAGTGCTTTTGCTGCCGGGAAGAATAATCAGATCGCAGCAAGGAATGGCTTCGCCCTTGCCTACAAATTGTAAATCGACTTGTGGATGCAGTCGCAGCACATCGAAGTCAGTGTGATTACTCATGCGAGTGAGCACGGGCACCACGATTTTAAGGGCTTGTTCACTGAGAACTTGACGGTTGTCGATGGCGTCCTCGGCTTCTAAATGCAAGTCATGAATATAGGGCACCACACCGATGACAGGTTTGCCCGTGCGCTCTTCTAGCCAGTCGAGACCTGATTGCAGCAGCGCGATATCACCGCGAAAGCGATTGATGATAAAACCTTGCACCCGCGCTTGCTCGCTTGCCGACAGTAAATCCAGTGTGCCGACTAAATGGGCAAAAACACCGCCGCGATCAATGTCAGCAACAATCACCACCGGACAATCCACCGCTTCAGCAAAACCCATATTGGCAATGTCGTTGGCGCGTAAATTGATTTCGGCGGGGCTGCCCGCGCCCTCAACAACAATGACATCATATTGCTGGCAGAGGCGCTGATGGGATTCGAGCACCGCCACCATGGCGCGTTTTTTATAGGCGTGATAATCCTGAGCTTCCATATTACTCAGTGCCTTGCCGTGAATAATCACCTGAGCGCCGGTGTCGCTATTGGGTTTGAGTAATACTGGATTCATATCGGTGTGTGGGGCAAGGCCGCAGGCTTGGGCTTGCACTGCCTGGGCTCGGCCAATCTCTCCGCCCGCAGAGGTAACCGCGCTGTTTAATGCCATGTTTTGAGGTTTGAACGGGGCGACACTTAAGCCACGACGTTTAAACACCCGGCATAAACCCGCCACGGTCACACTTTTACCGGCGTCGGAGGTGGTGCCTTGGATCATCAGGGTGAGGGTCATGATGTTGGCTCTTCCGTCCAGCCGTCTTGCATAATCAGTTGGTCTAGGTTTTGACGTCTGGCCCATTGCTCAGTTTCTAGCATGGGCTTGTCGTAAAATTTGGTAACAGGCCCCAGACAGAGAATGGCGATGGGCTGGCTGCCCTCAGGCATGTTCAGTAGGGCCATAAGCTGTGTGGGGTCAAACAGCGATACCCAGCCCATTCCCAGTCCTTCGGCACGGGCGGCCAACCATAAGTTTTGGATGGCACAACTGGCCGAGGCCAAGTCCATTTCTGGCAGAGTGCGGCGGCCAAAAATATGTTCTTCACGGCGATTCATTAAAGCCACCACAATCAGCTCGGCGCAGTCTTTTATGCCTTCCACTTTCAGACGCATAAACTCGTCTTCATGTTTGTTTAAAGCCTGTGCGGTTTTGATGCGCTCACTTTGTACGGCATCATAAATACTGTCGCGTAAGGCTGAGTCGCGAATGCGAATAAAACGCCAGGGCTGCATAAAGCCGACACTGGGGGCGAGGTGGGCGGCGGCCAATAGTTTTTTTAAGGTGTGCTCAGCGACTTCGCCACCACTGAAGTGGCGCATATCCCGACGCTCGGCAATCACGCGATAAACCGCATCGATGTCGGCTTGAGGGTAGGGCGCGCTCACCGGGATTTTTTCCGACTGCTCAATGGAATGAAATAACGCTGACCGTCAGCGACAATAGTGGTCAGTGGTTGCTCGTATAATTTTTCCAGAGCGGGAGTGGCCAACATGGTGTCGGCATCGCCCCAGCAGGCTTCGCCCGTGGGGTAGAGCAACAGGATTTTATCGCACCATTGAGCGGCCAAATTCAAGTCGTGTAGGCACAGCACTACGCCACATCCTGAGGAAGCTTGTTCGGCGAGTAACTCCATGATCTGCACCTGATGTTTTAAATCCAGATGGTTGCTGGGTTCATCGGCCAGCCATAGTTTTGGGCTTTGGCTTAACGCTGTGGCAATGGCCAAACGCTGGCGTTCGCCGCCAGACAAAGTGCTGATAAGTCGGTGTTCAAAGTCGGCTAATTCGAGTTTTTGCAGTGCGGCGCGGGCAATGGCCAAGTCTTCGGGGCTCTCAATATCCCAAGGCGAGATAAAGGGGTGGCGACCGATCATGGCGGTTTCCAATACGGTGGCGGGGAAGCCTTCACCATTGTTTTGAAATACCACTGCCAGCTGTTGGGCGACCTGCTTGCGGCGCAGTTGCTGGATATTTTGGCCGGCTAATTCGATATCACCGCTGCGCGGTTTACGAAGTCCGGCAAGGGTGTGCAATAACGTAGTTTTACCCGCGCCATTAGGGCCGAGTACGCCCCAAACTTCTCCCGACTTAACGCAAAAATTCAGCGCGGTGCCACTGCTGCGCTCGGGGATATCGATAATGAGGTCTTTGGCCGCGAGCATGATCAGCGGCTCCGATGTAATAGATAGAGAAAAGTCGGAACCCCGATTAGGGCGGTAATAACACCGGCGGGTAATTGCTCTGGCGCAATCAGGGTGCGGGCTAGGGTGTCTGCTAAGGTTAACAAGGCGCCGCCGGCCAGGGCGGCCGCAGGCAAAATAAGGCGTTGGTCATTACCTAATACTAAGCGCAGCATATGCGGAATAATTAAACCGACAAAACCGATGCTGCCAGCGGTGGTAACGGCAAAGGCGGTGAGCAGGCTGGCGGAGATGTAAATCGTCCACTCCAATTTGCGTACCGACACGCCCAGCGCGGCGGCCTGCATTTGACCGCGAGCTAATACATTAAGGCTGCGGCCCAGCGGCAACACGATTAAGGAAATTAGCGCGAGCACACTCAAGGCTGGCCAGGGCGAGCGGGCGTAGGCTAGGTCGCCCATTAACCAGTACAACATGCCGGGCAGTTTATCGCTGGGGCTGACTGCGAGCATAAAGGTGATTGCCGCGCCCCAGCCCGAGGCAATAACGACGCCGGTTAATAGCAAGCGTGTTGGTGTCCAGCTGCCCGTGCCGTGGGCCAAGCCAAATACAGTGACGGCAGAAACCAGTGCGCCGATAAATGCCGAGCCAGATACCACAGCGGCACTGAGGCCGCCGAGCATGGCAGTGAGTGCGCCAACCGCGGCGCCGCCAGATAAACCCAGTACATAAGGATCGGCCAGCGGGTTGCGCAATAAAACCTGCATCAAGGCACCGGCGACGGCAAGTAATCCACCCGTGGCAAAGGCGGCTAGGGCACGGGGCAGGCGAAGTTCAAATACCAGTGTGCGGTGCAGCGGTTCGCCGCCGCCGTTCAGCACCTGCCATAACTCTGCATTGCTAATATGGACACTGCCGGTAGTGATTGCCAGTGCCAGCGAGGCAAGGGTTAGCAGTGCCAGAATGCTCAGCGGCAGCAGGAAGCCCGGTAGGGCTGATCGCTCACGATTAGCGGCGGCCACGGGCGGTCTCTAAATGTTGGCAAAGCAGCGTGGTGCCTTGCAGTAAGCGCGGCGTGGGGCGCTGGATAGTCGAGGGTGGAATAAAAAATAAATTATTGCGGCGCACTGCGGTGAGTCCGCTAAAACGCAGCCATTCATCAAGCCAATCACGATTTTCCTCGCCCATGCCCCCAGCGATAATTACTTCGGGATTGGCGGCTAACACCGCTTCATGGTCAATGCGGGCGCTGAGACTGGGCAGCGTGCCAAACACATTGACGCCGCCACAAATACGGGTGGCCTCACTGATAATATGTTCGTCATTGACGGTCATCACGGGGTTGTTCCAGATTTGCTGAAAGACCCGCACTGGCTCCGCTTTGCTGTAACGCTTTTCAAGTTCGACAACGCCGGCGCGGAAGTTGTCGGCGGCGGCTTTAGCATATTGCTCGCTGCCCGCCAATTTGCCGAGTCTTTCCAGGCTGGTGGCAATATCGTCGAAGTGACTGAGCTGGGTGTAGTAAATTGTCATGCCGAGGGATTTTAATTTGGCCAATTGCTCGGTGGGGTTACCTTCAATCCAGGCGATCAGTAAATCCGGCTTTAGTGCCAGTATGGCTTCTTGATCAAAGCGGTTATAGCTGCCGACTTGAGGTAGTGCTTTTGCGGCGTCGGGATAATCGCAATAACTGACGGCGGCAACCATTTTGTCACCACCGCCAGCGGCGTAAACCAGCTCTGTTGCTCCCGGCGATAAGGCGATAATGCGCTGTGCCGGTTTTTGTAAACAGACTTGCTGGCCGCTGTCGTCGCGCACGCAAATTTCGGCAAAGGCATGGCCTGATACCAAGATAAAAAGTAGCAGCGCGACTCGGCGGAGTTTCATCATTACCACTCCACACCCTTGCGGGCTTTAATGCCATTATGAAAAGCGTGCTTAGTGTCGTCGATCATTGACACAGTGTCGGCCATTTCCTTGAGTGGTACAGGGGCACCGCGACCAGTGACAATGACACTTTGCTCGCGAGGGCGATTGCGCAGGGCTTGGTAAACTTCTTCAGCGTCGAGATAACCGTATTTGATGACATAGGTTATTTCATCGAGCAGCACTAGGTGAATGGATTCATCCTGTAGTAATTCTTTGGTTTTTTGCCAAGCCTGTTGCGCTGCTTCGCGGTCTGTTTCCTTGCTCTGGGTTTCCCAGGTAAAACCGGAACCCATTACAATAAAAGGGACTTCGGGGCAGCGCTGCTGAATAAAATTGCGTTCGCCGCAGTCCCATGTGCCTTTAATAAATTGTACGATGGCGGCTTTGTAGCCGTGACCCAAGGCGCGAATCACGGTGCCAAAGCCAGAACTAGATTTGCCTTTGCCGGGGCCGCTTAGGACAATTAAAACGCCCCGCTCCTCGGTGGCCTGAGCGATTTTTTGGTCGATCATGGCCTTTTTGATTTGCATACGTTTTTGGTGTTTCTCTTCATCGCTAATCATAAATGATCCTGTTTGGGCAAAGTAATACTCATGCAGATAGTGATATCGACAACTATCTGATCATTCGTATTTGCCCTGAACGAGCATACAGGGTAATTAGCAGCTAGCTTAGTGGTCGCTAATTACCCTGTAAATTATAACGCTGGCAAAGCAATTTCGCCGGGATTTTGGTTTAGCCCTATGGTCTCGACTAATGCCTTGGCACCGTCGATGAGCTCTATGCGGGGTTGCGCAGAATCAGAAATGCCTATCCATAGATTGCCTAGCGCGTCAGAGTTTAACACGGTGATATCAATGCTTGTGTATGCACTGACGGCATTTGCTACCCCAGTAGCGGGATTGAAGTGATAAAGATTATAGTTTTGGTAGCTTTGGTAGCCTAGGAAATAACCATTGCTGGCATCGACGACCGCAAGATTATAAATAAAGCCGTAGGGGTGGTTGTCGGCATCGCCGTCGTCCAGAATCAGTTCGACGCTGAAATCATCGGTGTCAATTTTGCTGATGCCGCCGGTGTAGCCTGGCTCGCGGCCGGAATATAAGTAAAATGCGTCGCCAGTAGATGGCAGAAATAATCCGATTCCACTGCGATAAACGAATTTCCCTGGGTTGCGGGTGCGGAGTTTAATCCCTTTGCGATTTTCCGGCGGGTCGCTTGGATCGGTGTCGATTTCTTGATCAGTGTTAATATTAAATACCGCGATATAGGCATCGACGTTGGGCTCAGCAGGTGAATAATTGACTAAGCGCTGCATCACAACAAAGAGTTTGCCATCGACAATTACAGCGGAATTTGCTTCGCTGGTGCCACTGGTATCGCTGTCTGCGTAGCCGCTGAGGTCGAGTTCGCCAGTAATAAATTCAGCTTCAGTTTGGGCACTTGGATTAACAATCAGTACTTTGTTGTTTCCGTACTGCGTTATATAAGCTTTTTGCTCGCTAACAAAAACCATCGCGGATGGATTGCCGGTGGGGTCCTCGGGGGATTTTAAGGTGGAATATTCGTAAACCGGTGTAGCTGGTGCGTTAAAGTTATATTTTGTAACAGTGTCGATACCATAGCGACCGATATGGTAGAAATTCTCGCCAAAACGCGCAATACCATAATCCGATTGGTCTTTAGGTGCGCTGCCGGGGCTGGCGGTGTAACCGGCATCAAAAGTGACTAATTGAATGTCGGCGCCGCTAAAGTCTGCCGCCCTGGTACTGACGACGGCGGTGTTGCTGCCCGCGACCGCAGAGACCGGGTGAGATCCGCTACTGCCGCCGCATGCGCTTAACGTGGCAGATATTGCTGCGGCACCTAGACAAATTTTAAATTGCACAAGCTTATGCATTTGTATTACTCCTATGTAAATGAGAGAAGGGCTCGGTATTAGATATCAATGCTCAGCGTCGTCATGAAAGACCGGCCTGGTGTGGGGAAACGATTGAGGTCGAGAAAGTTTTCATCGCGTAAATTGCGGGCACTTAAATCAACTGTGTAGCGATGCCATTTATGGCTGATACTCGCTGACAATTCATTTTTGGCGTCAGCTTCTACAGAATTGGCCGCGTTATAATAAAGTTCATTGTGGTATTGATAGCGCAGACTGAAGCGCGTCTGCTCGTTGTAGAGAACCACCGCCACGCCATGACTTTGGTGGTAGACGCCAGGAAGTTTTTGGCCGCGGGCCCCAGCGATATTAGATTGATTTTCGCTATCCAATAGGGTGCTGTTGGCCGAGATGTCGACACCAGCCAATGGCGTCCAGTTAATATCAAATTCAAAACCGCTCAGTTGTGATTGGGCGATATTCTGCGGCTTGCCGACGCCCCTACTATCAAAAATAGTGACAATGCCGTCGTCTACTTGGCGAAGATAAGATGTCGTACTACCGCTGAACGTGGCAAATTTCCACTCTAATCCTGCCTCTAGGGTTAAAGCTTGCTCATGACGTAAATCTGGGCTTCCTTCATATAGGCCGCGGGCGCCGAATTTTTCGGAAAGACTGGGGATGCGCAGTAATTGACCGATATTTGACTTAAAAGCGAGTGCGGAGTTTATTTGCCAGCGACTACCAATTTGCAGGCTAGGCTCCGAAATGTCGGCGCTGCTGTCGGTTTGCTGGTTATTCATCGCAACTGAATCGCTGATCAGATAGTGCCGATATATAGTGCCGAGTCGCCAGCTAGGCGTAATGTCCCAGCTGTCACTCAGCGCTATAATTGCGGTATCTCGTGTGGCGGTAGCGAGTTTTTTCTGTGCTAATAAATCGCTTTGCTCGATATCGTCTTGCCGTAATTCTAGGCTGGCAACGAGCTCGTGGTAGTCAGTACAATAATTGGCGACATTAAATATTCCGACGCCAATAGATTCGGATTCGATTTTGTCTTGGCTAAGGCCGATGGTGCTGTTGGGGTCTTGGTATAAATCTACTTCACGGCTAGCAAAAAACCGGTGGCCAAAGCTTATTGCTCCCCGCGTGTGATCGAGTAGGGCTTGGATTCGCCAGCTGATGTTATCGACCTGGGCGTTGTCGCGCTGTTGATTTAGTGAGGTGGCTAAGTCTTTTGTTGAATCTGAATATTGTAATAGCGCGCTTAAGCGCTGATGTTGCCATGTGCGGCCTGTTTTTATAAAAGCGCTGTCTTGCGCGTAGCCGTCATTTTGCCGATTTTTACTCGATGTTCGAAATAAGTTCTTGTCTACAGGGTAGTTATTTTGACTGCGTGTGCTGCTGGCGCCGCCGATAAACTGCCAGTCGGCCAGATTGCTCCAGCCACTCAGTTCACTGTGGGAGGTTTGAAACGAGCCGTAGGCCAGCTGCAGGTGGCCGCCTGATTCTTCGGCGTTGATGTCCCTAGTCTTAAAATTGATTGCGCCGGCTAAATTCGCGTTACCGAGCTGTGCCGGGGTGAAGTCTGGGTAGGCTTCAATGCGTTCAATCAAAATAGCGGGTATCGCATTAATATTGGTTGTGCCAGAGCTCGGGCTGTTTAGTAAAAGGCCGTCTAGAAAGATATTGACTTGTTTGCCCGTCGAACCGCGAACTGAGACAGCATTATAAGCGCCGAGTCCGCCGCTTTGGTTTACTTGTACGCCGGGTAATTGGTCGAGCAATATCGCGAAATCAGTAAACTTGTGCTCAAAGGTGCTGCGGTCAATGAGTCGAGCAAATCCGCTATAGCTTTCTAGGTTTACGTCGGTGATGCTATCGCGCTGAGCGGGGATATGATCGACCACGAGTACATGTTCAAGCGCAGCGTCGTCTGCAGCCCATGCTGTAGTCATATGTAATAAGCAGCAAGTGGAAATTGCCCACAGAATTAATTTCAAGGATGGTCACCTAAAAGTGTATTCATGAGCCTTCGGCCATCCCGCCGAGGGGTTTCATAGCGATGCTAATAGCAATCGTGGAAGGCAGGTCTCCTGGCTATTACTTTTGGTGCTTTAAGCCTTCCCAGCAGATGCCAGTGGCGGGGTAAAAGCACATAGTAATTACAGTTGCGGGGGCAGCTGCGGATTTGTTTGCGCTGGGCGCACAAATGTACCGCATTCCCTATTAATCCCTATCGGGAGCCTTCAGGGCGGCATATTCACATTTTTTGTAAAGCCGGTCAACTATCGAGCGTTGGCGAAGGTTAGTTTTGGGCTGACGGCATAGCTTTAACGATGGCGAGCAGCTTTTCGTTCACAGGCAGCGACATACCCTGCTTTGCAGCGAGCTGACAGAGATATCCGGTGATGGCGTCAATTTCAGTTTCTCCTCCAGATTCAATATCTTGGAGCATCGACGAGCGGTTGGTGGCAGTGGCGCGGGCGACGTCGAGGACCTGTTGGTGCAGATTCGTGAGCTCGTGATCGCGGTGAAGGGCGTTGCTGAGTTTTAGGATTTCATCGACCACGGCGGCGATTTGCGCGAGGGCCTCGGGCTTGTCTAAAAGTTCGCCATTGCGACAATGATGGATCACCGTTAGGGGGTTTATCGCGCAATTGATAGCGAGTTTGCGCCAAAGAATAGCATCGATATTGTCGCTTTTTTTGACTATAAGAGGGGCGAATGACAGTGATTTGGCCAAGCTTGCCAGCTGCTCCGAATTCGCGTGGCTTGAACCCATCAGGGTTTCTCCGCGACCCGCGTGAACCACGCTAAAGGCTTCTGGGCGATATGCGCCTTCGGTGGTGGATGCCTGAACGAGTTGTGCTTTAGGGAAAGCGGATTGTATTTGTTCGGCCACGCCAAGGCCGTTTTGAAGTAAAACCAGCGTTGCACCCTCGGTGATAAATTCTTTGATTGCAGAGAGCGCGCTAAGTGTCTGTTGGGCTTTGGTGCAGATAAGCAGTTGGCGTATAGGCGCTGTTAGGGTCTCGGAGCTGCAAGCAGCTACTGGGATAAGCTCGTGCTGATCGCCGTAGCTAAGGCTGATGCCGCCTCGATTTTGATAGTCATGGAGTTGCGTGTTATTGCGGAAAATTAGCTTGATGTCGCGCCCGGCTCGGCAGCCATAAGCACCCCAAAGGCTGCCAATCGCGCCTGCGCCTAGAATATGCCAGGGCTGTTCGGTGCTTGTACTCACAAAATTCTCCAGCCTATCTGCTGCTGCGCATTTAGTCCGCAGTCAGGCAATGCTAAACTGCGCTGCGCAACATAACAAAGGAAACTAAGCCATGCCAGCGTTTGATATTGTCTCGGAAGTTGATCTACACGTTTTTACCAATGCCATTGATCAGGCCGGGCGGGTTATTGAAACCCGTTTTGATTTTAAAGGTGTGGATGCCCGCTTTGAACGCGATGCTTTGACCGTCACCATGTTTGCTGATGCGGAGTTCCAATTACAGCAAATGGAAGACTTGCTGCGCGCAGCCTTGGTCAAAGTAAAAATTGACCCCAAGGCCATGGAGATTGGCGATGTTAAGGGTGCGGGTAAACAAGTAAAGCAATTGATTACCATGCAAAGTGGCTTGAACTCGGACGTGTCTCGTAAAATTATCAAACTGATTAAAGACCGCAAGCTGAAGGTTCAGAGTCAAATTCAGGATGAGCAGGTGCGTGTTACCGGTAAAAAGCGCGACGACCTGCAAGAAGTGATGGCAGTACTTCGCGCCGAAGAGCTTGACCAGCCGCTGCAATTTACCAACTTCCGGGATTGATTCTCAGGTGCAGCACTGCTGCCGAAAACCTGGGGTGTTCGTCTCTCCTGAGAGCCGAAAAGATAGCCATACTGCTTGGGATCGAAGATGACTGACCAATATACCTCGCCGCCTTGGCGGCAGGCGATTTTCAATCGGCATATGTTTATCTGTGTGCTCACCGGTTTCGCCTCGGGAATGCCACTGTATTTTCTGATTCAGTTGGTGCCGGCGTGGCTGCGCAGCGAAGGGGTCGGCCTCACTGAGATTGGTCTGTTTGCTTTGATTGGTTTCCCCTACACCTGGAAGTTTGTCTGGGCACCCTTAATGGATCGCTATGTGCCGCCATTTTTGGGGCGGCGGCGGGGTTGGATGCTGATCAGTCAGCTGGGTCTGATTGCATCAATGGCGGTGTTAGGCTTTATCGACCCCGTATTTTCTGTGGGCCTAGTGGCATATTGCGCAGCGGTGGTGGCTTTTTGCAGCGCCAGCCAAGACGTGGTGCTGGACGCTTATCGTCGCGAGTTACTGCGCGATGAGGAATTGGGCTTGGGTAATGCCATTCACGTTCAGGCTTACCGCTTGGCGGGTTTGGTGCCGGGTTCCATCGGGGTGATTTTAGGTGATTACCTGCCCTGGAGTACGGTGTTTATGGTCATGGCAGCCTTTATGTTGATTGGCGTCGCGATGACCTTGTGGATTGAAGAGGCGGCTGATGCCAGCATTGCGCCCCTCACACTGCGGGCGGCGGTGGTTGAACCCTTTCGGGAGTTCGTTAATCGCAAGGGCTTGGCTAGCGCACTGTATTTGCTGCTGTTTTTGTTTCTGTACAAGCTTGGCGACAATATGGCCACCGCGCTGTCTTCGCCATTTTATTTGGATCTGGGTTTTTCGCTGACCGAAATTGGCACCATCGCTAAATCGGCCTCGCTGACCGCAGCGATTATCGGCGGTCTGGCCGGTGGCATCATTATGATCAAGCTTGGCATTAACCGCGCCTTATGGCTGTTTGGTGTGGTGCAGGTGCTCAGTATTTTAGGTTTTGCGGCACTGGCCGAAATTGGTCCTGATCGCTGGGCTTTGGCACTGGTTATTGTGTTTGAATATTTGGGTGTGGGCTTGGGAACTGCCGCCTTTACTGCCTTTATTGCTCGCTCTACTACGCCAGCCTATGCCGCTACACAGTTCGCCTTGTTTACTGCGCTGGCCGCGGTGCCGCGCACCTTTGCCAATGCCACCACCGGCATTATTGTGGAATCGGTGGGCTGGACCAATTTCTATCTGCTGTGTACCGTCGCGGCAATTCCAGGAATGTTGATGCTGTTTAAAGTGGCGCCGTGGAATGAGCACCTTGGTCGTCGGACGTCAGATGTCTGACGCATTAAGGCCAGCGCCGTTGTCGCCAGAAAACCTTCCCCGACACATCGGCGCTGCCTTCACGAATCAATTCTGAGAGTTGACTTTGATAGCCCTCACTGCCAACGGCAAAACTAATTTTGCCTTGAGTGTTGATGACTCGAAACCAGGGTAGTTGGCTGTCGGCGGGAAGTTGGCTGAGAAGCTTGCCAACCCAGCGGGCTTGGCCGGGCAGGCCCGCTAGCTTGGCAACGTCGCCGTAACTGCAAATCCGCCCTTCAGGAATACTTTGAATGACGGCGTAAAACTGTTGGGCGTGCTCGTTCATTCCGCTTCTAAATTGCGGGTGAGCTCCCAGTAGTCTTCGTAGAAAAAGTCTACTTCGCCGGTTTCCAGTGAATATTCAGCACCGACCACCATTAGCTTGTTTTCACTAATCAGTTTCTCCAAGGTAGGAGAGCCGCTACTGAGGTGCTCGACCGAGGTGCGGACATTGGCGCGCACCGAATGCTCAATCAAGGCTTGGTGGTCGTGGCGGAGTTCGGTGGCGAGTAGAGTTTCCACCGCTGGACGAATGCGTTTGACGATAGAGTGCAAGTTCTGCGAGGGGATTTTACTATTGCCGGTGAGCACATCAACCGTGGCAGCAATGGCGCCGCAATTGGAATGACCCAGTACCACGACTAGCGGAGTACCAAAACTCAGGGCAGCAAACTCAACACTGCCGATGCCCGAGGGCGCGACCACATTGCCGGCAACGCGGATCACAAACAGATCGCCAAGACCTTGATCAAAAACTAATTCGGCGGGAACGCGGGCGTCTGAGCAGCCCAATACAATGGCAAAAGGTGCCTGAGTTTCAACTAATTCAGGGCGTTTATTGTGGATAATGGTGGAATAGTCGCTGTTCACCTTAGTGACAAAGCGAGCATTACCGTCCTTTAAGCGCTTCAGCGCTTCCTGAGCCGTCATCATGTTGTCTTTTTCCGTTAGTCAGTGAGATTTATAGCCAATCGCTGATCAGTACACCGATACCGATACTTTCGACGGCATTATTATATTCAATTAGGCTCTCTCCGTAGCCATTAAAATATTTCACGTAAGCTTTCACCCGAGAATTTATCGGAAAACTCCACCCCAATTCAATGGCGCCTTTGTTATCTCTACGCATATTATTGCGAAGCATGAGGCTGAGGGTAGGATTATGCCATTGATAAGCCCCCATCCATTCGAAGTGGCCGAGATATTTTTCGATATCCGAGTTGTTGTCGTCCGCTTGCTCTTCCTTAAGTCGTTACCAGGGTTTGAAATACATCGCAAAGCGATCACGTTCGAAAATGAAATTTAGCATCAGCCGATTCCAGCGCCTCGATATGGGCTCGCTACGACCATTTGATTGCTTACATTAGTGAACCCAAGCCATTGCCAATTATTCGCAAAGCTCAGTATGAGTTCTGGTTCATGATTGGTTTCCCGAAAGGGTGGTGACGCCAGGCTATTATAAGCTTGCCAAAAAGAGCGGTTGGTATAGCCGACATTCAGTGAGCCATTGTTAGCTAAGATGCTTTCCCACACGAGGACTTTGATGTAGAGCTGGAGCTCCAGCTCTACATTATCCTGATTAATTCCTCCTCCGCCAGGTATTGGGTTGTTGTAATCGAATATGTTGTCACGGTAGGACATGGGTAAAACGTAATTGCTTCGGTGAGGCCTTAAAACGAAAGGGTTGTTGTGGCTGAATTGTTCCAGCTTTGCTCGTTCCTGCATTACGCTGAGACTCGGTTTGTCATCGTTGCGTGATCTTTCTGGTGGCTTGATACCGACTGAGCTAGGCTTGCCTTTGTTGAGCGTCGCAAAAGGTATGGATTTCTTCAATTGTTGTGGAGGGGGCCGCTGATTGTAGAGCAAGTAATAGACAGTCGGAATCAGCAAAACTGCTAATGGGTAAGCCGCAAACATAAATCAATAGCGTTATGGTTCGGCAAGATATTCGCATTGAAATCCGGTGCTTGAACTGAGACGGTGGTCGATTGTAAGCCAAATAATTGATTGAGCGCGAGTTTTGCTAGGCTGCGGCAATGGTGAGGCGTCGGCGAAGTTTTGTTTTGCTTGAATTGGCTGCATTTGCCCCAATAAACTATTAAAGCCCACGAAAAGCGAGTTCTGAATGCGTTTTCTGTTTTTACTTTTTGTCATCCTCCCTGTATTGGAAATGTGGCTGTTAATTGAGGTTGGCGGTTTAATTGGCAGCTTGCCCACAATCGGCATGGTGTTACTCACTGCGGTGGTTGGTGCTGCGCTGCTCAAGCAGCAGGGCGTAGAAACGTTGACCCGTGCCCAGCAACGCCTGAATAGCGGGCAAGTGCCGGCCACCGAAATTTTGGAAGGCTTACTACTTGCTGTGGGCGGCGCATTATTGCTCACCCCCGGCTTTGTTACCGATGCTATTGGTTTCGTGTGTCTTATTGGCCCTCTGCGGCGAGTGGTGGTGGGTGAAATGTTGAAGCGAGGCGTGATGCAGGTGACAGCGGCCAACACCCAGGGCGCCAGCTACGGTTTTGATGACGTGGATCCGCGTGATACGCCTCCAGAATCTGCGCCCCGTGACTCGGTCACAATTGAAGGCGATTACAAAAAAGAAGAATAAATTTTTGCGCTTAGCCCTTGAAATGCATTTGCTCAACCCCATTTACAAGACAGCCCACGGTGACTAGGTAATCACATACCTGGTTTTCCCTGTTGGGATACCAAATGTTTCCCGATCCGCAAGAAAGGGGGGTCAGGTCAAAAGGCAATAAAGGCTTTTGGGCTGAGACCGGTTTGACCAACCAATAAATTCTAAATCACTGATTTAATGGAGATTGACAAAGATGAAAATTCGTCCGTTATACGATCGCGTTGTAGTTCGTCGTAAGGAAGAAGAGAAGACCAGTTCTGGCGGTATTATTTTGTCAGGTTCTGCTAAAGAGAAGCCAAACCAAGGCGAAGTTGTTGCTATTGGCGACGGCAAGTTACTTGAGAGCGGTGAATTGCGTCCGGTTGGCGTAAAAGCGGGCGATGTGGTTATTTTCGGCCAGTACTCCGGTAGCACAGTTAAAATCGACGGCGAAGAGCTGATCGTTCTGAGTGAATCAGAAATATTTGGTGTGGTAGAAGCCTAAGTCCAGCACGGAATTTCTTTTTTAAATCAACGAATTAGTTAAAAAAAGGGTTATACGATCATGGCAGCAAAAGATGTAGTATTTGGAAACGAAGCACGCCAGCGCATGGTAGCTGGTGTTAATATTCTGGCTAACGCCGTTAAAGTAACTTTGGGGCCAAAAGGCCGCAACGTGGTACTTGAGAAGTCTTACGGTGCACCGACCATCACTAAAGATGGTGTGTCTGTAGCAAAAGAAATCGAATTGGAAGATCGCCTGGAAAACATGGGCGCACAAATGGTTAAAGAAGTGGCTTCACGCGCTTCAGACGATGCTGGTGACGGTACCACTACTGCCACCGTTTTGGCTCAAGCCATTGTTAACGAAGGCCTGAAATCTGTTGCTGCCGGCATGAATCCAATGGATCTCAAGCGCGGTATCGACAAAGCTATCGCCGCTGCAGTTGCCGAAGTTAAGAAGCTTTCAAGCCCATGTGCAGACAATAAGGCCATTGCTCAGGTAGGTACTATCTCTGCCAACAGCGACACCAACATCGGTGACATCATTGCTGAAGCCATGGACAAAGTTGGCAAAGAAGGCGTGATCACGGTTGAGGAAGGCCAGGGTCTAGAGAACGAGCTGGAAGTAGTTGAAGGTATGCAGTTCGACCGTGGCTACCTGTCTCCTTACTTCGTTAACAATACCGAGAACATGAGTGTTGAGCTGGAAAGCCCTTACATTCTGTTGATCGACAAGAAAATCTCCAATATCCGCGAATTACTGCCAATTCTTGAGCAAGTCGCTAAGTCTAGCCGTCCATTGATCATTGTTGCCGAAGACGTCGAAGGCGAAGCCTTAGCAACTCTGGTTGTGAACAATATGCGCGGTATCGTTAAAGTTGCTGCTTGTAAGGCGCCTGGTTTTGGTGATCGTCGTAAAGCTATGTTGCAAGACATCGCTATTCTGACTGGCGGTACAGTGATTTCTGAGGAAGTGGGTCTGGAACTGGATACTGCAACTCTGGAGCACCTGGGTACTGCTAAGCGCGTAACCATGGATAAAGAAGCTACCGTAATCGTTGATGGCGCTGGCGATGCAGCTGCTATTCAATCTCGTGTTGCTGAAATCCGTACTCAGATCGAGAACACTAGCTCTGATTACGACCGTGAAAAACTGCAAGAGCGCGTAGCTAAATTGGCTGGCGGTGTGGCAGTTATCAAGGTTGGCGCAGCCACCGAAATGGAAATGAAAGAGAAGAAAGCCCGCGTTGAAGACGCCCTGCACGCAACTCGTGCTGCGGTTGAAGAAGGTGTGGTTCCTGGTGGTGGTGTTGCTCTGGTTCGTGCCATTGCTAACATCGGCATCATCGAAGGTGACAACGAAGACCAGACTGCTGGTATCAATGCCGCGCTGCGTGCACTGGAAGCACCACTTCGTCAAATCGTCACCAACGCGGGTGATGAAGCGTCTGTGGTTCTGGACAAGGTTCGCAACGGCAAGGGTAACTTCGGTTACAACGCTGGCACGGGTGAATACGGCGATATGATGGAAATGGGTATTCTTGACCCAGCCAAAGTAACCCGTACTGCTCTGCAGGCGGCTGGTTCAGTTGCTGGCTTGATCATCACTACCGAGTGCATGATTGCCGACGCACCTAAGTCTGAGTCTGGTGCTGGCGGTATGCCAGACATGGGCGGTATGGGTGGTGGTATGGGCGGCATGGGCGGCATGATGTAATCAGCCCCCGCTACGCTCAAAGCCCTGTCTGACAGGGCTTTACCTCAAACAAACCCCGGCCTTGGTCGGGGTTTGTCGTTTTGGGGGTTTAATCCTGCTGGCTAGGCTTTAGCAAGACCCGCAGCCAATTGCGCCAGCTATTGTTGGCCGTGGCCATTTTGAGTAGATGATCTTGAGTGTCGTAGTAGAGCTCGCTGTTCTGAAATAAAACCTCTCGTTTTAACATCCGGCGCTTAGGGTTGATGGTTTTAATAACCCGAGCAGGGTTGCCAGCAGCAATTGAATTGGCCGGTATATTTTTGGTGACAATACTACCGGCGCCAATCACGCTGTTCTCACCAATACACACCCCTTTGTTAACAATGACTCTTTCCCCCAGCCAAACATTGTCTTCGATAATGATGGGCTTTTCGCTGCGAAATGGGCGGATGCGGTTGTAAATGCCGTGCCAGTCGCTGTCACTGATGTAAACATTGGAGGCAAACATGCAGTTGTCGCCGATCTGAATGGATTTGGCCGCAGAGATTCTCACTCCCGGTGATATTAGGCAGTAATTTCCAATGCGGATTTCGGTTTTACCAAGTCGACTAGGCCAGCTGGTAATGCGGATCAAATTGTCTGGCGAAGCGATAATATGGGCGTGGCGGCCGAGATGAATATTGTCGCCAAAAATGACTAGGCTACGAGGATTCAGCACATCAGGAATACTGCCGAGACTGTCGAATTGCGGGGCAATATAGCGTCTAATATACCATCTGTTTATTTTTTTACTAAGGCGGTGGATTGCATGGGGCGTACTGTTACGTCGCAATGTGAGATACCTAATGGGACTGGGGAGTTATTGGTAGAATATTATTTCACTTTGTATTGGTATATGCACTTAGATGTTAGTTTATAGCATAAACTTGGTGCCCACGGTTGGCATGGTTTAGGCACTGGGTATTGCCGATGCCTAGCTAGATTAGTAGGTGCCTCAAAGATACAGTGCTCTATATACTGTCCTGCATAGTTTTAGTTCAGTGTTGGCGGTATCGACACGGTTCTTTTTGCCGTGTAAAGGTGGAGCCGTATTGACCAGGTGAGATAGTCAAGTAACTGAATAAGTGAGAGATTCTTGGAATTAACATCGATTGTTCCATGGGGCCGATCCTACGCCGAGTACTGCCAGATGTTTGCCCTCAGTGAGCGCGATCTGGAAGGCTATATTCTGGGTTGTGGTGATGGCCCTGCCTGTTTTAATGCTGAGCTAACTCAAGCTGGCGGTCGTATCATGTCGGTAGATCCCGTCTATCAGTTTTCCCGAGAGCAGATTTCTAGCCGTATTCAAGGTGTGTATCCTGGGATGATCGCTGAGCTGGCTCGCTGTGCCGACACCTATCATTGGCGTAGCTTTAAAGATCCCGGCCACCTAGGCTCGGTGCGAATGTCGGCGATGAATCGCTTCCTCAGTGATTTTGATGATGGACTGGCGCAGGGGCGTTATGTGGAGGCTAGTTTGCCGGAACTGCCTTTTTTCGATAATGAATTTGATATCGCGCTGAGTTCCCATTTATTGTTTTTATACAGCGAGCAATTAGATGCCGCCCAGCATATCGAAGCCTTGATCGAAATGTGCCGGGTGGCGAGAGAGGTCAGAGTGTATCCCCTGCTGAGTCTTGATGGGCGCTTGTCTCAACATGTCTCTGGTGTGCTGCGTTATTTCAATGAGCATGGCTATGAAGCGGCCTTGCAGCCGGTGGCGTATCAGTTTCAAAAGGGTGCGATCGATATGATGTGCCTGCGCAAAATAAGCGACAAATAAAGGGAGTTGTCATGCTCAGTATTGACCAACTGGAGCTGAGAACAGCTCAGCTATACTTGCGGCCTGCCAAGATGCTGTTTGCCTGTGGTGATCAAGAGGGCGCTGGTGAGCTTCCCATTCTAGAGTGTGCCAGCCCAAAATTCCGCGCCTTGATCAGCTTGCAGGGGGCGCAATTGCTGTCGTTTTGTCCTGTAGGGGCAAAAGACCTGCTGTGGTTGAGTCCGCTGGAGACCTTTCGCTCAGGTCGGCCTATTCGCGGCGGCATACCTTTGTGCCTGCCTTGGTTTGGCGTCAATCGCCGCGAGCCAAACTTGCCCAAACATGGCCTGGTCAGGGCGAAGAGCTGGGCCTTGGCGGACGTCGAAGAAACCGAGGGCGGCGATTTACAGCTGAGTTTTGTCTATAGCAATAGTCATGATGACTTGTCCCACTACCCCTGGCAGTTTTCTGCCAAACTGCAAATACGACTGGGTGATAGTGTGGATTTGCAGCTAAGTATTATCAATGAGCACCACTCAGTCATGCCGCTGAGTTTTGCCATGCACAGTTATTTTGCGGTGAACTCGCTACTTGATGCGCGCTTAGAGGGGGTAGTTGGGGCCGAGTATCTGGATAATTGCCTGCAGTTGCAGGGCTTTACGCAGGATCAGGAGCTGCTATTTGACCGGGAAATAGATCGTGTTTATGAAGGTCTGGGAGGCCAGCAGCTTTTGCATGGGGCCGCTGGCAAAATGGTAATTGAAGGCAGTGGCTGCGATACCGTGGTGGTGTGGAATCCGGACGTAGAGTTGGCTTCGACTATGGCAGATATTGGTCCTCATTATAGCGAATATGTCTGTGTTGAGCGGGGCATGGCGTTCGCAGATGAGTTAAAGTTGGACGCGGGTAAAACCTTTGTCGCCGAGATGAAGCTGTCGATCGTTTAGGGGAGTTTGCATGATATTTTCGCCCCAGCTGCAGTGCAGTTTGACCGGTCAATATTAGCGATGATGGAACATCAGCAGGTATTGGTAGTCAATGTAAGTATATAAACTAATATGGGTAAAGCCTTGGTATGGTTGAAGTACTGCGGTTTTTGTTCAGTTTCAGTTAATCTGCATTAGGTATGATTACATGTATGGTTAGTAAGGCGCGGCATAAGTTTTTGCTTTGTCGTAGAAGTGACACTTGAAGAGGAGAATTTTTATGCGTTTACATTTGATTTTTGCCGCAGTTGTATCCATGTTAATTGTGGGTTGTAGCAGCAGCACAGTCTATCAGCCTGCGGAGAAGCGCGGTGGTTACGGCTATACTGAAACTGAGCTGAGTAGCGATCGTTACCGAGTTACTTTTACTGGTAATAGCATCACGGATAAAGAAACTGTAAACGATTACGCAATGTTACGTGCTTCAGAGTTAACACTGCAAAATGGTTACAACTGGTTCCAAATTGTGAATCGTGACATCGAAGGCAAGAGCCGCACTACTAGCAGTGTCTCAGCCATCAATGATTTTGGCGGCCGCACCTCGGTATATCAGCGTTGTGGTATGATCAGCTGTGATACCGTGGTATACCAGCAGCCATCACGTCTTAGCGGCGGTGTGTCGTCTTCAGCTACACGCACCAATTATCAAGCTTCGCTTGAAATTAAAGTGGGTAAATTTCCCATGCCTGATGATATTGAGGCCTATAATGCCCAAGACATGGCATCGACTCTACGTCGCTGGGTTGGTCAGAGAGCCCGTTAATCTCCAAGCTTCTTAATTCTTAACCGGGTGCTAGTCACCCGGTTTTTTTTGTGAGGTGAGTATGTCAGAAACTGTTGTGGTACTTGGTGCGAGCCCTAAGCCTGAGCGGTATTCATGGCAGGCCGTGAATCTGCTTGCCGAGCACGGCCATCGGGTATTGCCGGTCAATCCTTATCACCGTGAAGTCGCCGGTATTCAGTGTGTGGCCTCAGTCGCTGACGTTAGTGAGCGGGTAGATACCGTGAGTGTTTATGTGCGAGCTGAATTGTTGGGAAAAGATTTGGCAAAACTTATCGCACTAGCGCCACGACGGGTGATATTCAATCCAGGAACAGAGTCTGGCTTACTGGCGGATCAGTTGGAAAAGTCGGGAATAGCCACAGAAGAGGCGTGTACCTTGGTATTACTGAGTACGGGTCAGTATTAAAACTGCTGTACGCAAGTTTAATGTTGATTGGTTTAGGGGGCACTCACGGCTTTGTTTACTGCGCTGAGGTTGGCAGGCCAAATATTTTATCGAAGGCCCATGTGAAGGCAATGGCGTAGATAAAAAAGGTCGTTAACAAGCCAAGTTCTGCGATTAAAGCTTTTAATAGCGATATATCCAGCCAGCAAGCAGTCAGTGGTACCAAGACGATAACGAGTCCTCCCTCAAAACCGCTACCGTGGGCTAAACGTCGACGCCACGAGCGGCCTTTAGTGATTTGAGCTTTTTCCCAGCGTTCAAATAGGCTGTTAAAGATGTAATTCCATACTAAGGCAATGGTGGCCATCAGGATGGCGAGTGGCAGGGTAGAGCTGACTTTGGCCTCAAAGGCGAAGGTGAGTATTGGCGTGACCATGGCAATAGCGCCAAGTTCGTAGCTAATGGCTTGGCATATGCGGCGGGTTTTGGGTTTCATGGTGATTAGCTTATCTTGATGTTTGGCCGCGGTTAAATATCTGTGTGAGCAGCGTGGGCGATAGTAAGTGCTGCTTTGTTATCAGGTGTTGGTTTTTGAATGCAGTTTGAGATTGTATGATATCACGGCGAGCATGGTCTTATGCTGAGC
>JBLHPB010000037.1:0-20892 GCA_047624025.1 Zhongshania sp. | reverse complement strand
AACATGGCGGCTGGAGTTCTGCCACCGGAAACTGCCAGTGAGGCATAACCATTTTGCTTGATCGCTAGACTCAGTTCAGCGTGAATTTGCTCACTAAGTACCTTCTCTAATTCGGCTCGATTAGGCATAAGGATAAGCGTCGGTTTATTATTCATGCCAGCTCCTTCCTTGCTTCTCAGGTAGTGCCAGTGCGGCATTCGGCCCCATGGAACCCGCCGCGTAGGGCTTGGATTTGGTGCCGGCTTCCTCCCATGCATTTATAATACTGTCGACCCAAGCCCAGCAGGCTTCAACTTCATCGCGACGCATAAACAGGGTTTGATCGCCTTCCAGAACATCCAACAGAAGCCGCTCATAGGCTTCATGGGATTGCAGCTCATCGTGTAAATCCGCATCGAGGTTGAGCTCTACCTGCTCTAATTTCAATTGTCTTGATAGTCCCGGTTTTTTATTGACCTTGTGAAGGGTGATATTTTCTTCCGGCTGTAAACGAATGACTAATTTATTGGGTAGGTCATTGGGGTCGCCTTCAAATAAGCTAAAAGGGTGCTTTTTCAATTCCACCACAATTTCTGAGAAGCGACGGCTTAAACGCTTGCCAGTGCGCAAATAAAACGGCGTACCCTCCCAACGCCAGTTGTGAACGTCGGCTTGCAGGGCGACAAAAGTTTCAGTGTGAACGCTATCCTCAAAACCCGTTTCATCCAAAAAGGCAGCAACCGCCTCGGTATTAACTGCTCCTGCGGTGTATTGCCCGCGAACGGTTTTTGCTTTGACGTTGTCGGCAGTGATGGGGCGTAGTGCCTGTAATACTTTAACTTTTTCATCACGAATAGTGTCGGCGCGTAAATTGGCCGGTGGCTCCATCGCGACCAAGCACAGTAATTGCAATAAGTGGTTTTGAACCATATCTCGCAAAGCACCGGTCTTGGCATAAAAGTCGCCACGGCCTTCTACGCCGATATCCTCTGCCACGGTGATCTGAATATTGTCGATGTACTGACTGTTCCACATCGGCCCGAACAAGGCATTGGCAAAACGCAGTACCAATAAATTCTGAACGGTTTCTTTGCCAAGATAGTGGTCAATGCGGAAGATATTTGTTTCTGGGAAAACCTGCAGTACTTGGTGATTTATTTCGCTGCAACTGGCCAAGTCATGACCGAGGGGTTTTTCCAATACCACCCGGGAGTCCGCTCTCACTACGCCAATACTGTGTAGATTGCGGCAAATAGTGCTGTATAAGGTAGAGGCGGTGGCCAGATAAAAAACCGCAGTGGCTTTTTCGTGACGATGAATCGCATCGTTAAGACGATGGTAGTCTTTTAGGGTGTTAACATCCAAATTGACAAACTGTAGCTTGGCGGAAAAATCCAACCAGTGCTGTTCCTCCCAAAAATGCGCAGGCAAAAATTCGCACATTTTGGTTTTCACCAGATCGCAATACTCTTCATTACTAGTGGCGGTACGTCCGAGGGCAATAATCGAACAGACGTTATTCAAAAAGCCCTCGCGCTGTAATTTATACAGAGCAGGTTGCAGCTTGCGTAAGGCGAGGTCGCCGGTGCCACCAAAAATAATGAGCTGTGAAGATTGTGTATTAGCCATTTACAAGCCTCGTCAAAGGAATTTCAACAGCCGGTCACGTAACACCTAAAGTCAACGGTGCCTTAATTTAGAATAGAGCCTTTTAACGACTATGCATACCTCTCAAGCGTTTTTTTAAGAGCAGTTGCTAAAGGTATGATATAAAGCGGGTCATTAAGGACTTGTGAACTGTGACAACTGGGGGGGATGTGGTGATTAGAGCGGCGCGAGGTGAAGACTCAGCATTGGCGGCTCTCCTAGTGTATTCAGCGGGGCCGGTTGCTTTTGAGCATATTTTCAATCGCGTTCATGGCCGCTATGTTGTTGATTTTTTGCAAAGTGAATTTGCCAAAAATCAGACCATGTTCAGCCATCGCCACCACTTTGTCTATGAGCTTGATGGTAAGGTGGTGGCAACCATTGGACAATTTGATAAACCCAGTCATGACGCCACATTCCTCGGCACTGCCCGTGCAATATGGGGAGGCTATGGTTGGAGGGGAATTGTTAAGGGCCTGTTATTTGAATTAAGGCTGGTCAAAGCGCCAAAAAAGCACTGCTTCTATCTCTGTAATATCGCCGTTGATCCAGCGGTTCGCGGCCAAGGTATCGCCGCAAAATTAGTCAATTTTATGGCAAATCAGGCTAAAGAAGCAGGTTATTCGCGTTTGAGTTTGGATGTGGCCGAGCAAAACCACAATGCTTTACGGCTGTATCAAAATCTGGGTTTTGAGGTATTGCAGCGGCATAAAAGCTATAACAAGGTGTTGGACAGCCACCTTTATATGGAAAAGCAGCTAGTAGATTAAACCGGGGGCTTGTTTGGGTTTTTTAGGCTTTGCCAAGAGCGTGGCCGCCCTTAATGCGATGAGTCTCGCCATCGGCACTGTAAATAGGGGTGTTATGAGCACCAATGCCAAGTATCTCTAAAGCTCTTTGGCCATAGTGGGCCTGACTGGTGATATCGGCGCCAGCCTGAGTGTTCATTTCTTGGCAGCGCTTTAATATAGTCAGGGTGTCTTGCCAGATTACTTGATTACTGTCATCAGTACCCTTGGCAAGCTGGCGTCGACGCAGCTCCAGCTGTTCCAGAGTCTGCACCAAATCCATTTTTTTCTGAGCGAGCTGTTCCAATGCATCCGCAGAGCGAGTTTCGCTTAATAGCTCGGCTTCGCGCAGCAGTAGAGCTTCAAGCTGTTGGGCGTGAAGAGATAGGCCTTGCAGTACATCGCTCAGTTCATCAATCATATTAGCTGCCGGTTAGGGCTTCCATATTCACTAGGGCTTCTGCGACTTTATTAGCGTCGATATTAAACTCGCCATTGCGAATAGCCGTTTTAATGGCCTCCACTTTCTGGCGGTCGATACCGTCGCTACTGGAAACCTGGGCTCGCGTACGTTCCACTAGCGGCGTTTCAGCAACTGACGGCTTTTCGGCACTGCCAGCTGTTGGCGTAGCAGATTGATTTGGCGAACTGGCGCCGGTACGCCCGCTGTCGAGCTTGCGGGCCTGACTCAGTGACGAGCCATCTATACGGTCAACCATTTTAGAATCCTCTTAAATTAAGCCTTCACTTGGTATATCGGCCAAAAACTAAAATACTTTAGCGCGATTGAACTTATATTGTTCAGTTTAACAGTACCGTGTTGTCAGATTCGACCACGCCTTCTAAGCGCTTGCCAGAATTGAGGTTTTTTACCAGAATTCGGCTTCCTAAAGCCCCGTTTTGTAGGGCAATCCCCATCATGCTGACGCTAACGGGTCCGGCGCTACTATTAAGCTGCACGCGCTGACCTTTGGAGATAATGCTGCTGGCGACCACCATATTGGGTGTTAACACTGCGCCCTGGGCAATGCTGCGCTTACTTTCGTAACCCCCACTATCTCCTAATGACGGTAAGTAACCATATCCTAGGCTGGCAATGTCACGCTTGGTCCAGCTCACATCTCGGGCAGTTATAAGGGTGCCGGGACCGATAGGGTGTTGGGCGACCATCACCTTAGCGTAAGCCTCCACGGTAACTGGTAAATAAATTTTCCAAGGCCGTTGTCCCGAGGTGCAGCGAACTCCGACGGTAGTTCGGCGCTTGATTTTGGCGCCGGGCGACAGGAACGCTTCTAATTTGCCGGGGCATTTAGATAGTTTGGTACGTGGGTCTAATTCATTCACTGACACCTTGCTGCTCAATTTCTGCCAGGGATGACGGCTGGCGATATAGGCGCGAGCGGTGCTAGCAATACGTGCGTGACTCTCTTTAGTGTCGGCGCTGGCCATGCTGGGTAGATAGCTCAGCACAATGCCGAGGAGCAATGGACAGATTGCAATGGTGTTGGTCATGGCTCTTGCTCGCGTCAAAGGTTTGTCGGTAAGACAGCTTAAGCAATGCCTGTGCCAGTATTTGATGAAAATGCTTTACTGAGATCAGAAAATATTGGGAATGCAGATTAAAGCGGTTAAGCCTTGCCGGTATCTTGCCGGTCGGCGGTAAAGTGCTGCCGTTATTTTGGCGCTTTAGCTGTGCTGGCAAGCTAAGGTATTGAAAAATAATAATAAAAAATTATGGCACGAGGCTTGCGTAGAACCTTTACAAAACGCGGTAAGCGCCAATTTTCAGGCCTGACCGTTCTTAACGGCAACAAGGCGCATAACTTTAGCGACACGGTAACAAAATGGCTATTAATTTTGATAAAGCCCTCGGCATCCACGAGCAAGCACTGCAACTGCGGCAAAAGCGCAATGAAGTGCTGGCTGCGAATATTGCTAATGCCGACACGCCTGGATACAAGGCCCAGGATCTCGATTTCCGCGCCTTACTGTCTCAGTCAGTGGGCAGTGGTGATCAGCCCCAGCTGGCTTTAAAAGTCACTAATGCGGGTCACCAACGTATTGGCAATGGCGGTGCAGACGCGCTGTCGGCATCGCTCAAATACCGCATGCCCTATCAGCCTTCCTCGGATGGCAATACCGTGGAAACCCATGTTGAGCAAGCTGAGTTTGCCGATAACGCCATGCGCTATCAAGCCACCTTACAGTTTTTGGGTAGCCGTTTAAGTGGCATGAAATCCATCATTCAGGGAGGTCGATAATTCATGGCCAGTCCACTTGATATAGCCGCATCGGCAATGAACGCGCAAATGCTGCGCCTCAATACCGTGGCCAGCAATATGGCCAATGCAGAAACCGTCGGCGGCTCAGAGGCCGAAGCCTATCGCTCGCGTCAAGCTGTGTTTGCCACAGTGATGGATCAGCAGCGTGCAGTGGTCGGTGTTGCGGTGACCGACATTGTTGAGAGTGACGCGCCGATTATGAAGCGCTATGAACCGGGTCATCCGCAAGCCGATGGTGACGGATATATCTACGCCTCCAACGTCAACACTATTGAGGAAATGGCCAATATGATGTCGGCCTCGCGGGCTTACCAGAACAATGCCGAAGTGTTCTCTACCACTAAAACTTTGATGCTGCGCACCTTGCAGCTCGGTCAGCAATAGGAGTTTGAATAATGGAAATCCGCACGCTAGAGGACCTGCAGGCACAGAATGCCAGTAGCAAGGTTAAAAAAGATCCTTCGCAGTTGGGGCAGGATGATTTCATGAAGCTGATGTTGCAGCAGCTTAAAGCTCAGGATCCGTTTAAGCCAACTGACAACACCGAATTTATCAGTCAAATGGCGCAGTTAACCTCGGTCAGTGGTATTAGCGAGATGAATGAAAATCTCGGCGCCATGACCAAGTCATTGTATTCCGCGCAGTTACTCGACGCCTCATCGCTGATTGGTAAAGACGTACTGATTGAGTCTGACGTGGCGGCCTTGAATACGGGCAAAAATATTAATGGTCAGGTGAATTTACCCACCAGCACCACCGGTCTGGATATCGAAGTGCTGTCGCCCATGGGTGAGGTTATTGCCAAGGTACCGATGGGGCCGCAGCGCGCCGGAGTGGCTGAATTTACTTGGAATGGCATTGGTCTTGATGGTGAGCGGGTCCCGCCGGGTAACTACCAGATTCGCGCGAATTACTTCAATGGCAGCAAACTCGAGGCACTCAGTACCCAGATTCGCAGTCAGGTTGAGAGTGTTAGCGTACCCGCCGCTGGTGGCAGCCCCAATGTACATGTGCAGGGTTTGGGCAGTGTCAGTATGGCGCAAATTAAAGAGATTAGCTGAGTTGCGATTAGGCAATTTGGTTTTTAAAACAGAGTTTTCCTTAGCAGGAGTTACATTATGAGTTTTCGAATCGCACTCAGTGGTTTAAATGCGGCCCAGTCTCACCTTGACGTGACCGCAAACAATATCGCCAACGTCAATACCTCAGGTTTTAAGAGTTCACGAGCGTCCTTTGCCGATGTTTACGCTACCTCCAATAACGATGTGACCAAAACCACGCCGGGAGCCGGTGTACGTCTGGGGGCGATTACTCAGCAGTTTACTCAGGGTAATGTGGATTACACCGCCAACAATCTGGATCTCGCCGTGAGCGGCGAAGGATTTTTCACTCTTAAAGGTTCGGGCGGTACGTCTTACACCCGCTCGGGGGCTTTTAGTGTCGATCGTGATGGTTTTGTCGTAAATAATAATCTCGAGCGTTTGCAGGTATTTTCACCCACTGGCAATGGCAGTTTTTCGACCGGCACGCTCGGCGACTTGAAGTTGGAGGTTAAAGAAAATGCTCCTCAGGCAACAAGCCGAGCTGATATCGGCGTTAATCTGCCTGCCGCTGCGTCAGTGCCAACAACAACGCCTTTCAATCCAACCGTGCCGAGCAGTTATAGCCAGGCGACCTCGTTAACCGTTTATGACTCTCTGGGCTCTCCGCATATCGCCACCACGTATTTTGTCCGCGATGCGGCGCCAAATTCTTGGAGTCAGCATCTGTATGTTGACAATACCCCTGTTGGTGGCGCGAACCAGCTTGTCTTTAGCAATGCGGGTGTATTACAGACCCCTGCCAATGGGCTGGTAGCCTATGATCCTTATACGCCAGCATCTGGCGGGGCTAACTTGGATCTCATTTTTGATTTCAGCTCCACCTCACAATACGGCGATGAATTTGGTGTAAACAATTTGCAGCAGGACGGCTTCACAACTGGCCGCTTGACCGGTGTTGAGGTGAGCGAAACCGGCGTTGTCTCTGCACGTTATACCAATGGCCAGGCTACTGAGCTTGGTAAAATTGCCATGGCCACGTTCACTAATCCCAATGGTCTGCAGCAAAAAGGCAATACCTCCTGGGGTGAGACTTTCTCTTCGGGTGGTCCGCGTGTTGGTGAAGCCGGTAGCTCTAATTTTGGCTTGATGCAATCCGGCGCTCTCGAAGGCTCCAATGTTGACCTGACTAAACAGCTAGTGGAAATGATTACCGCGCAGCGGAATTTTCAGGCCAATACCCAGATGCTCTCCACCGCTGATACGGTAACCCAGGCGATCATTAATATCCGTTAAATAGTCGTGGCGGGAGCCATGTAGATCGGGAGTTGTTATGGACAGATTACTGTATATCGGCATGACCGGCGCCAAGAGCACCCAGCTGGCCCAGACCATTAACGCCAATAATTTGGCGAACGTGAGCACGGCCGGTTTTCGTGGCGATTTTCAGAGTATTCTGGCCAGCCGGGTCGAAGGTCCAGGTATGGAAACCCGTTACAACGCGGTTTTAGAGGGTCAAGGCAGTGACTTTTCAGTTGGTTCCATACTGGCAACCGGTCGTCAGTTAGACGTAGCGATTCGAGGTGATGAGGGCTGGTTTGCAGTACAGGCTGATGATGGCACTGAAGGCTATAGTCGCCGCGGTGATTTTCATGTCACCAGCGATGGCATGTTGCTCAACGGCGCCGGTCAACCGGTGTTGGGAGACGGTGGTCCAGTAGCACTCCCCGAACATTCAAGCCTGATGATTGGTCAAGATGGCACGGTTTCAGTCGTGCCATTAGGGCAGGGGCCGGAGTCTATTGTCACGGTAGACAGAATTCGTTTGGTCTCTGCCAAGCCTGTTGACTTAGAAAAAAGTAATGACGGTTTAATGCGTCTACGCGATGGCAGTACGGCAGAAACCTCATCATCAATTCAGGTGAGTTCCGGATTTCTGGAATCCTCCAACGTAAATAGCGTCGACGCCATGGTCAATATGATTGCCCTAGCGCGACAATTTGAAATGCAGGTCAAGATGATGAGTGCCGCTGACACGGTCTCTGAAACAGGCAGCCGTTTGCTGCGCATGGAATAACAGGAGTTAATTATGAATTCTTCATTATGGGTTGCCAAAACCGGCCTTGATGCCCAGCAAACTCGCATGCAAGTGACGAGTAACAACTTGGCTAACGCCAATACCGCCGGCTTCAAGCGCGACCGTGCATCGTTTGAAGATCTGCTCTACCAGAATATGCGTCAAGTCGGCGGCCAAACCTCTCAGCAAACGCGTTCGCCAAGCGGTATGCATGTCGGTACTGGGGTGCGGGTAGTGTCTACTGAAAAAATACACCAGCAGGGCACCCTGAACCAGACCGGTAACTCCTTGGATGTTGCCATTGAAGGTAAGGGGTTTTTTCAGGTGCAAATGCCTGATGGTTCCATTGCCTATACCCGTGACGGTTCTTTTCAGCTTGATGATCAGGGTCAGATAGTCACCAATTCAGGCAATGTGGTTGATCCTGGTATGTCGATTCCGCAAGGCACGCTGAGCGTCAGTATTGGCTCAGACGGTGTGGTTAGTGCGGTATTACCCGGCGGTTCCGCGCCAGTGCAGGTGGGTAACTTTCAGTTGGCAGACTTTGTTAATCCATCAGGTTTGCAAGCGCGCGGTGGCAACCTCTATATGGAATCGGCTTCCAGCGGTTCGCCACAAACCGGCACGCCAGGTTTGAGCGGTCTGGGTAGCATTCAGCAGGGTTCATTGGAAGGTTCTAACGTTAACGTGGTGGAAGAGCTGGTTAATATGATTGAAACCCAGCGCGCCTATGAGATGAACTCCAAAGCCATCGCCACCAGCGATCAGATGATGCAGTACGTGAATAACAATCTGTAAGGCTGGTTGAGAGACGCGTTTTAATATTGAGCAGGAGTATGACCATGACCACAAAGGCAAATAGTGGCTTAAATCGATTCAGAACGGCTTTGTCTTTGCTGTTATTGGTGTTCGTCACCGCCTGCTC
Organism: Zhongshania sp.; assembly: GCA_047624025.1. GTDB lineage: Bacteria > Pseudomonadota > Gammaproteobacteria > Pseudomonadales > Spongiibacteraceae > Spongiibacter. The sequence continues at coordinate 12,154 of JBLHPB010000037.1, read as the reverse complement.
CCAAACGCCTACTCGCGATAAGTCGGCTGATTATGAATCGGCCGCTCCGGCTGTTGAGCCAGATAATTCGGCCAATATGGGCTCGGTATATCACTCTGGTTATGGCATGACCTTGTTCCTAGATCGTCGTGCTCGCCAGGTTGGCGACATCATTACTGTCACCCTAGAAGAGAAAACCGACGCCAGTAAATCTTCCAGCACCGCCACCGGTAAAGAAAGCAATATTTCCGTTCCCACCGTCACCTTATTGGGTCGTGGTGTGACTAGCGGCGGCGTGCCAATTTTAACTACCGGTGTATCCTCAGATCAGGATTTTTCCGGGCAGGGCACCAGCACTCAGAGCAATAGCTTGACGGGTAGTATCACCGTTACGGTGTCGGAAGTGCTACGCAATGGCAGCCTGCGTGTGCGCGGTGAAAAGTGGGTGACTATCAATCAGGGCGAAGAATTTATTCGCATCAAAGGTATTTTGCGGCCCGAAGATATTGGCCCAGATAATGCAGTACCTTCATACAAGCTAGCCGACGCCAGAATTACTTACAGTGGTAAAGGCGCATTGGCAGATGCAAATTCCATGGGTTGGCTGGGACGGTTATTCCAGTCTGTATTATCGCCCTTTTGAGGACAGATGTGATGTCACCACTGATTAAAAGAACATCCTTATTGGTCGTTGCCGCCACGCTATCTTTAGGCTTGCTGGCGGCGCCAGAGGCCCGCGCAGAGCGGGTTAAGGACTTGGTTGATGTTGCTGGTGTGCGCGAAAACCAATTGGTCGGTTACGGTCTGGTGGTGGGCCTCAGCGGCACTGGTGATCAAACCAGTCAGGCTCAATTTACCGTGCAAAGCATCCGCAATATGCTGACCGGATTCGGCGTTAGAATTCCCGATAACGTCAGTCCTCAGCTTAAAAACGTGGCGGCAGTTACCGTACACGCCAATTTACCGGCGTTTGCCAAACCGGGCCAAACTATTGACGTAACTGTTTCTTCTATTGGTAATGCGGCCAGTTTGCGTGGCGGTAGTCTGTTAATGGCGCCGATGATGGGGGGCGACGGTCAAGTCTATGCGGTTGCCCAAGGTAGTTTATTGGTTGGTGGTCTAGGCGTGTCTGGCGCCGATGGTTCGCGGGTGACGGTGAATATCCCCAGTGCCGGACGTATCCCTAATGGCGCCACGGTAGAGAAGGCCGCACCCAGTGTGATGTCGTCTAACGGCGAAATTATGCTGAATTTAAAGCAAGCGGATTTCACCACTGCGCATCGCTTGGCTGAAGAAATTAATGGCAAGTTTGGCGCCGGCACGGCCAGTGCCGTTGATTCGGCCACGGTTAAAGTACTCGGTCCGAGCAGCGCTGACCGCAGTGTAACCTTTATCTCGATGTTAGAGACGCTGGAAATTACGCCGGCTGAAGCCATTGCTCGTGTTGTGGTCAATTCGCGTACCGGCACCATTGTCATCAACGGCAATGTTCGGGTGATGCCCGCTGCAGTCACTCATGGCTCGCTCACCGTGTCGATTACCGAACGAGTTGTTATCAGCCAGCCCGGCGCTTTTGCCGGTGGTGAAACCGTTGTTGCCCAGCAATCCACTATTGATGTTAAAGAGTCTGGTTCGCGGATGTTCCTGTTGGAATCCGGTGTGACCCTAGAAGAAATGGTTAAAGCCATTAATAAGGTCGGCGCGGCTCCCAGTGATTTGGTGGCGATCTTAGAAGCCTTGGACCAGGCTGGTGCCTTGCGCGCCGAGCTGCTGGTCATTTAACAGGAGCCGGATAATGGACGTTTCTGCCAATAGTAATTACCACGATTTCTCCGGCTTAGCAGCCTTGCGTCGCGAGGCCAATGCCAATCCCGATGAGGCAGTTGCGCCAGTTGCCAAACAATTTGAAGCTTTGTTTTTACAGATGATGCTGAAAAGTATGCGTGCTGGGGTGCCGGAAGGTGGTCTGTTTACCGATGAAAGCACCAAAATGTATGAAGATATGCTCGACAGCCAACTGTCCGTCACCCTCTCTGATCAAGGCGGTATCGGTATGGCTGAGAGCATTAGCAAGCAAATCTTGGGTAAAGGTAACGTCGCCAGTGAGGGTCTTACCGCCGAGGGCGCCGCAGTACAGGCGCGTTTGCAGAAACTGGGTGGTATGGAGCGCAGTGCTCAAGATTTCAGCATGACAGCCGATAAGCTGTTAATGAAGTAAGGAGTTAGACATGGGCGATATGCTCGGCAATGCACTGTCTGCATTAGTCTCAAATCAGCGGGCGCTGGCCACCGTCAGCCATAATATTGCAAATGCTGGTACGGAAGGCTATAGCCGTCAGCGGGTCGATTTTAACACTCGTGTTCCCGAGCAGGCCGGAAATAGCGTGATTGGCTCCGGCGTTCTAGTGTCAGGCGTCAGTCGAGTTTACGACAGCTTTACTGCTCAGCAGCTGCGCAGTACTCAGGCGGCTTTTTCGTCGGTAGAAACCACGTTTGCCATGGCCTCGCAGCTAGACAATGTGCTGGCAGACCCCGATTTGGGTATAAGTGCCTCACTGTCGCGGTTTTATAACAGTGTCCAAGATGTGGCCGACGATCCGTCCTCTATTACCTCCCGTCAGTTGATGCTCGCTGAGGCTAGAGGCTTGGGTGATCGTTTTGCTGATGTGACCTCGCAGCTGGACAGTCTGGATCGCGAAGTGAATTCACGGATTAAAAGCACCGTGAATGATGTGAATGATATTGCCCGCCATATTGCAGATATTAATGAATTAATCAGCAGTGCCTCGGATAAGCCCGGCAAACAGTCTAATGATTTGTTGGATCAGCGTGATCAGGCGCTGCTGGAGATGAACAAACTGGTTGGTAGCAAGTCTATTGAGCAGGACGATGGCACCGTCAGCGTGTTTATTGGCAGCGGTGAGGCACTAGTCCTGGGTAGTAAAGCCATGCAAATTTACGCGGCAGCCAATCCTTATGAATCAGGGCGAACTGAAGTGGCGATAGGTCTTGGTGGGGCCAAAGCTATTATCAGCAGTAATATCAGTGGCGGCAGTTTGGGCGGCAGCCTTAATGTACGTGACAATGTTTTGATTGAAGTCCGCAATGAGCTGGGCCGAATTGCGGTGGTAACTGCCGATGCACTCAATGCTCAGAATCGCGCGGGACTGGATTTAAATGGCAATATGGGCGGTGATATTTTTGACGTGCCTGCCCCTAATGTGTATCGCAACAGCAATAATGCCAGCGCTGCAGAAATGACCGCAGTGTTTACCGATACCGCCGAGTTAAAGGGTGAGAACGTAGTGATGCGCTTTGATGGCGCTAACTGGGCGTTTTCAGATGAAGCCACTGGCGCCGCTATCACTGGTGTTAGCGGCAGCGGCAGCACGGCCAGCCCTTTCCAGTACCAAGGTGTTGAGTTCAGTTTAGATTCTGCAGCGGCTGCCGGAGACCGTTTTGTTTTACGGCCGACCGAAGCAGCCAGTGGTCGTCTGAAATTGGTGATGACAAATCCCGCCGGCATTGCGGCAGCGGCCGCCACCCGCAGCAGCAGTGATGCGGCTAATATTAGTTCCGCCAGCATTAGCGAAACCGAGGTGGTTGACAGCAGCAATTCTTCTTTACTCGCCTCAGTGGATATCGAATTTTTAAATGCCACCACGTATCAAATTAATGGCACCGGCAGCTTTGCTTATACGCCGGGCGCCGAGCTGAATTTTAACGGTAACAAGGTGGTGATCAATGGTCAGCCAGTAGTTGGTGATCATTTTTATATCAACCCCAATACCAATGCGGTCGGTGACAACCGCAATATCTTGAAAATGGCGGGCACCGAAAATCTGAAATTGCTTAATGGCGGCACCTTGAGCGCGCAGGACGCAGTCAATGGCTTATTGGGCGATATTGCGGTTGCCACTCGCAGTGCTCAGATTAACCTGCAGTCGCAGGACAATTTATTGACTCAGACGCGCACCCGACTGGAGTCCATCTCAGGGGTGAATTTGGACGAAGAAGCTGCGGATTTACTCAGGTATCAACAGGCCTATCAGGCCGCAGCCCAAGCCAGCAGCATAGCCAGAGATATGTTTCAGGCCCTGCTTAGCGCAATCAGTTAATGATGGCTCTCACTGAATTTAAGCGAGTAAACTAATGCGAATATCCAGTAGTCAGCTCTACACCAATAGCCTCAATAGTATGCTCGATCAGCAGGCTAAATTGGCCAAGACCCAGTTGCAGATATCCACTGGTAAAAAACTGCTTACGCCCTCCGACGACCCAGTGGGTGCCGTGCGCAGTTTGGAGCTAACTCGCGCCCAGGAACGTACCAATCAATACCAACGCAATGCCAATATTCTCGACAGCCGTATGCGCTTGGAAGAAGCCACCTTGGGTAGTACCATCGACGTTCTGCAGCGCATCAGAGAGTTGGCTATCCAGGGCAATAATGCCACTCAGGGCAATGAGTCACGGGCCTCGATTGCCTCTGAACTGCGCCAGCAATTAGATAATGTACTCAGCTACGCCAATACCAAAGACAGTAGCGGTCACTTTATTTTTGCCGGTTATCAAGAGGGTAGTTCGCCTTTTTCGAAAACCCCCAGTGGCTACAACTATAATGGCGACGACGGACAGCGCCTGCTGCAAGTAGGGCCAGCGCGCAGCCTGCCAGACGGCGATTCAGGCTCAGAAGTGTTTATGAGCATCCTCAACGGCAATGGCAAATTTCAGGCCAGCGCCAATGCGGCCAATACCGGCGGCGGCGTGGTTGATGCCGGTACTGTTATAGATAATAACGCCTTTAATCGCGAAGCCTTCACGGTGCGCTTCACCACCGCCAGTGTGTATGAAATTCTGAATGCGGGCGGCGCTGTGGTCAGCACCGCCAATTATCAGGATGGCGGTAATATCGAAGTTGGCGGCATGTCAGTTAAAATCAAAGGCCCAGCGGTTGCCGGCGATGAATTTAATATTGCGCCATCCCAGCGCCAAGATATGTTCTCAATGGTCGAGGCCTTAGCCGTGTCCTTCGAAACCCCACGCAGCAGTGGCGGTGGTCGCGCGCTGCAACACTCAGAGGTGAATGTTGCCATCAGTAACCTAGATCAAGCTCTAGATCATCTGATCGATAAGCAAGCCGAAGTTGGCGCGCGTATGCAATCACTAGAGCGTCAAACCGATATCAATGCCGGTGCCAGCTTGCAGATCTCCGGAAGCCTGAGCCTGGTTAATGACCTAGACTACGCCGAAGCCATCTCTCGCTTTACCCAGCAACAAGCTTCACTGCAGGCAGCTCAGCAAGCGTTTACCAGGTTGCAGGGATTGTCGCTGTTTAATTACTTGTAAAATTTTGCTTTGGCCGTGCTTGCCTCCAATTTTTTATCTTTATAAAAGCGAACAGCCATTACCCGCTTCACTTTTAGTCATCCTTGCGAATGCGAGGAGCCATTGGTGAGTGATCGCGAATGCTTCTGTGCTACATTAATAAAAGCAAAGTCAGCAAAATATTCAGGGCTACCCATTGAGTAAAAAATCAAAAAAAATCACCACGAAATTGGCAGCAGGAAAATCAAAAAAAGCAGTCGCACAGACCCTGCCTAAGGAGTGGCAATTACTATTCAATCAGGGCGTAGAAGCACATCGTCAAGGCAATCTCCAGCAAACTGTCGATATTTACAGTCAAGTTTTACAAACATTTCCCGATCACGCCGACTCCCTACATCTGGTAGGACTTATCTTTAAAGACTCCGGCGACCTAGCGCAAGCCGAAACCTTTATCTCTCGTGCCATAGCATTAAGTCCCAGTGTTGCAGGCTACCATTTTAACTTTGGTGTCTTGCTTCAAGAGTCGGGAGATAACAGCCGAGCGGCCGAGGCTTACCGTAACTCAATACGTCTTAATCCCAATAACCTGCAAGCCTACGAAAATCTTGGTGTGGCTTTGCAAGATATGGATAATTTAAAAGCAGCGGAACAGGCTTATAAACAAGCTTTAGCCCTAAACAAAGAATCATTGGTCGCACTGAAAAACCTGGGCACTTTATATTTTAAAAAAGCTAATACCGCAGAATCCTTGATTTATTTTGATAAAGCACTTGCGATAAGTCCCGCTGATCCTGAGTTACATCTAAAGCGTTCCGGAAGTCTACTGCGAATGGGGCAATGGCAGGACGGTTGGCAGGAATACAGTTGGCGCTTTAATGCGCCTACTTTCTTAGAAACTAATCCCGTGCGCTCCATCGGTTTGCCTCTCATCTGTAGTTCGGATACTGCTGACTTCAATGAGAAGCGCGTATTAATCAGTTGTGAACAGGGCCTTGGCGACGAGATCATGTTTGCTTCGTGCTTTGCAGATGCCATAAAGCAGGCCAGTCATTGTGTGTTGGAATGCGATCCGCGTTTGCTGCCCATGTATAGCCGGTCTTTTCCTGGCGCGACGGTAGTTGCTAAAAATCAGTTTGATGCCAATACCTTGGACTGCTATGTGCGGGCGGGGGACTTGCCGCAATACTTTCGTCATCGCGATGAGGACTATACGGGCGAGCGGTATTTGCAGGCGAGTAGTCAATTACGAGCGCATTGGCGCAATAAGTTAGACGTTATTGGTAGGCCACTTAAAATCGGTTTTTCTTGGCGCGGCGGCCTAGAGGCTCGTGCTCTGGCCGCCCGCAGTATTGAACTTCCTCAATGGAAGCTATTGTTTACAACTCCAGATGTCAGTTTTGTCAATTTACAATACAAAACTACGGATGATGAGCTGGCGACCTTGAAACGGTTTGGCAATGATACCGTTAGTCACTTTGATGAACTGGACGCTTTTAGTGACATTGAGTCACTAGCCGCATTGATCTCTGAATTGGATTTGGTGATTTCGGCGGATAATGTCACGGTTCATCTTGCGGGCGCTCTGGGCGTGCCGGTTTGGATATTGCTACCGGAAGGGCCCGAGCGGCGCTGGACCGATGGCCGAAACGATAGTGTTTGGTATTCTTCTGCTCGATTGTTCCATAGCTCAGTCACCGGCGGTGCCGGCTGGTCAAAGGTGATAACTCAAGTCATAAAAGATTTAAGTAAAAATTAAATTCAGTGCATTGGCAGTGGATTCTGTTTTACGAGGCTTCGTATCCGTAAAACGCGTTGAGGTCATTTAATTCTGGAGCTCGGAGAAACTGACTTGTTAGTCTTGTTTGGTGCTCCGCATTTTTCCATTTTGAAATTGTGGATGAGTCTATCGCTCTGAGTCCATTTAGTGGGGATTGTAAACCTTCGGCAATATTGCTTTTGTGAAAGTCACTAAAGTTTCCTGTAAAATCTATGCCGAGGAACCCGCCATAGATTTCTTTGCAATATTCAGGTGAGTTAATTAAGTCTTCGTATTTGAGAGGTAGTATCATCGAAAACGCTTTTGATTTCAGCGCGTTAAGAATAGCGTTGTGGGTATCTAGAATGCCTGGATTTGAATATGTGGGTGTATTCCCAGGAAGAATTCGGTAGGTCTTGTCATACCCCATGAAATAGTCTTCTTTGACCATTTTGTGGCGAGAGGTTATGAGCGAGCGGATATCCCTGTAACAAATAATAAGCGCTGTCTTTTTTGCTCCTGTTGACCGCTCTAACCGCGCTAAGTCGAATATATCAAGTGGCCGCTTGGTTAATGTTCGTCGATTGTCGTCATGTATAACTTTGTATAAAGGAGTCTCTTCATCGAAAAACTCCACATCTTTTGCTGTCGTAGTAAACATATTGTAGGCCATCGTGGTGCCAGATCGTGAATATCCTGTTATAGCGATGTGAAGCGGCGGATTAAGCTTGCTAATTTTGAATGTTGAAATCCAGTGGCCAAATTTGTCGTCGAATTTATTACTCGATATGCGGTGGCGTGGTAAATTCACAGAAAATATTAGTGCATCATTTTCTGTGTTCGTGAGAATGTCTACCCGTTTAAAGCGTGAAAGGTCAGCAATGTCAGATAATGAAAGGAACCGCTGGGGCGTGTTGCGGATATCGATAAGGCATGGCCTATCAATATTGGCAGCACCTAGTGGTTGCCATTCATCTTTTGATGAAAAAAAGTCAAAAGCTGCCGCTGGAAGTCCGGGTGATAGGAAACTGCGATATATGCTGCTTTTTGTCGAACTCGTAAAGTCTTTAGTGGAAAAATAGACTAATTTGCTTTTAATTAATTGATCCCATTTAATTTCAATGCCATTTACGAGAAGGGTGCTCGCTAATTGCGATAGATTTTCCTTTATAAGGGCATTTGTAGTTTGAGTCCATTCTGCGCCGGTCGCAGATAGCCGTCCAGTCGAGTGCTCCCCACGACGATTATGGAATAACTGGATTGGTAGTTTAATGCAGCGATGATGCTTCCAAATTTCGAGGTAGTATTGAAAATCTTCGCCGCAATTCCGTGCTTCATTAAAAGAGTGTTGGATTGCAATCTCAGTGCGCACGAAATGCCCCATTTGCAATGTTTGAAATGGGGGGGCCGAAAGGACGCCAGGTAAATCGTCGATATAGGGTATTTGTGGAGAGCGAATTGTACTGTTGTTACCGCTTTTAAAGGCGCTGATAAGCCCCCATACAGCGTCGTTGTCGGTCAGGGCAGGGGCCGCATGGTATAGTGCGTTTTCATCTATTAAATCATCGGCATCAAGGAAGAATATCCAGTTGGCCCCAGCCATTGTGGCGGATTTTACACCTTGGTTGCGAGCAGCGGATCGCCCTAGTTCCGCCTTCGAATCATCAACTACAATATGCTCGCATGTCCAGCCAGTAGGGAGCTTGAGTTTGGCGATCGAATCTTTGCATTGCTGAAAAATTGCTTGGTGGCCTGGGCCTAGCGGTGTAATTATCGCCAGCTTCCCCTGTGTTGGCGCGCAGTTATTATTGTTCCAATCATTTAGCCTCTCCACGCTACGAAGTAAACAGCTGACATTGTAATCGCGTTTTATAGCGGGTTTAGCAGACCTCAGTAAGTCGAGCGCTTTACTGCTATTTCCGGTATAAATTAGCGACTCAGCAAGAAGGAGGTAGTGCTCGGTCGAGTCAGGTTGGCTGGATGCTTGGATGATTTCATTAAATTCCCCAACCTGTTGAAGGTATGCTAGTGCATATGCCTGTAACGGACCAGTGAAGTGCTGCTTAGCGAGTTTTATTAGCTCTGGAGTGAAGAGTTGATAATTTGAAGCTAGTTGTAATGTGATCTTTGCAATGTCCGCAGGTAATTGTTGCTGCTGGCTAATATTAAGAAGTAGAGATTTTGCTTCTGCGTCTAAACCAATTTGGTTATAACTAATCAATTGGATGTATTTATAATAAATGTGGCTAGCTGCCCCCTCGCTTAATTGCTGTAGTGTAGCTAGCGCTGCTCTCGGGTCACTACTTTGGAGTAATTTTAATGCTTCATTCAATATGGTATTGAGCGATTCAGTTGTTACGTTTTTGCTTGCCATAGTGGGATTTTTCTCTGGTTTTCAGGGGTAGGCGCCTAAAACTACAGGTTTCGACTAGGCGCTAGGACTCATCTAGCATCTAAAGCTCTGCAATTCAGCTGCAGCTGGGTGATAAGGCCATTACTAATATCATAATTCTGTTACGGGTTGTAGGTTCCTTTGATGTGCTCAAGAGTAGCCGCTGAGCTTATAGTTATTCTAAGATTTTTCTGGATAACGAGAAAATGGGTAGGCATGAGTATCGTCAAGTCAATTGTCACGCAGGTGGGTACTGTTTGCTAGGGTATTGGTCAATACAAAGTATGTTCCCGTCACCGCAATTGCCTTTATGGGCAATCAATAAGTTAACGCGGATCAAGCTTGGTCCGCGCTAATTCACCGTTTTGGGTATGCGCCACTGAAAAATTGTCGTAATCGCTAAGTTGGGGGGTGAGGGGACCTCGCCTCTATAGTGCTGGATACATTGCTGAATGCTTCACTAACGGAGCGGAATCCTAATCTGCAGGTTGGCAAGGGCGACGAATGAAAGGTGCTGTGCTATATGTTTGCTCAGGCTTGTATTCTAAGTATACTCAGCACATAAACTTAAAAATCAAACCCTAAGCGCTCAACTTTAGCCCCCTTTTATACGTATTTACCGCAAGCAGTAAAAAAACCTTAAAGTTCTCCCAAACTCGGCCGTTAATTAGCTTGAAAGCAAACTACAGTCACTTTGACTGGTGCTTAATCAAAGACTTAGGTCTTTATACCGCATAGAGTGGAAAGGAGATTTACCATGGCACTTAGCATCAATACCAACGTTGCCTCATTGAATGCCCAGCGCAATCTGCAGCAATCACAAGAGTCACTGAACACCTCACTGCAGCGCCTTTCTACTGGTCTGCGTATCAATAGCGCGAAAGATGATGCTGCCGGCTTGGCCATCTCTACTCGCTTCACCACCCAAATCAATGGTTTGAACCAAGCGGTTCGTAATGCCAACGACGGTATTTCACTGGCGCAAACTGGTGAAGCGGCGCTGGACGAAATCACTAACAACTTACAGCGTATTCGTGAGTTGGCAGTGCAGTCTGCTAACGCGACTAACTCTTCTTCGGATCGGGAAGCTATTGATGCTGAAGTTACTCAGCGCCTAGCTGAAATTAATCGTATCGGTACTCAAACTAGTTTCAATGGCACAAAGTTGTTGGATGGTAGCTTTGGTAATGCCGCTTTCCAGGTTGGCGCTAACGTAGGTGAAACGATTGATGTTAATTTGGCTACTGGTATGAAAGCTAGCCAGATTGGCTCGATCGCAAGTGGCACTGGTCAATTGACTGGTACAGCATTCAGCGGTTTGACAGTTAAAGTCGGTGATATTGATGCGGTAAGTATTGCCGATCCAGAGGACGCTGTTGCTGAGCTGGGTACTGGTTATGAGGCCAATAGTGCCTTCGCTGCTAAAACCGCAATGGATAATGCTGGTGTTGAAGGGTTATATGTAATCGCCTCTACAACGGCGACTGATACGCTTGCAGATGCAGGCGGCGCCTCTGGGGATACATATGGTCTAAGTATCAACGGTGTAGTAATTTATGCTGCAAATACTGACGCGTCAACGGCGATTAGTGCAGAAAATATTGTGTCAGCAATTAATGGAAAAAATGGCGAAAGTGGAGTATCTGCAACATTTGATGGTACCAACGTAACGCTGACTGCAGATGATGGCCGTAATATTACGGCAACAGAAACTTTGGTAGGTATGTCAACTGCGTTTGGTGGGAGTGATATTGCATCGGGCGCTGAGATAAACGGCACTGTCACTCTGTCAGCGACGGAATCAATCACTTTTACTGGTACTCAATCTGCGTTGGGCTTCGCAGGTACTTCACTGGCTGCAAGTGGTAGCTTGTCTACAGCAAGTGTATTAACTGCTGATGATTCAAATACCACAATCCAGCGGATTGATTCAGCGTTGGAATCGGTAAGCACACTCCGCAGTGGCTTCGGTGCGGTCCAAAACCGCTTCGAGTCTACGATCACTAACTTGCAGACAATCTCTGAAAACTTGTCGGCATCACGTGGTCGGATCTTGGACGCGGACTTTGCGGCAGAAACTGCCAACCTGACTAAGGCGCAGATTCTGCAGCAGGCAGGTACTGCGATCCTAGCCCAGGCTAACGCATTGCCACAGGCCGCCTTGAGCCTGCTTCAGTAAGCTAGCCCGAGATAGACCCGCGCCCCTTGGGCGCGGGAATGTTCGGCCCAGGACGGGAGCTGACAGAAAAGACTTAAAGGGCCTTATGGCCCTACACGTGTTTCTGGTCAAGTTTTTTGAATGGGTGAGTAGGTTACACTATGGATACGAACTTAAATTTACAAACAGTGAATACTGGCTATGTCAAGTCTCCGCCGAAAGCGCCTCAGCAGGCAGCAGTGCCGAATCTGATGGCAAGCACCCCAGCTAATAGCGGCAAGTTTTCGCCCGCTGGCGGCAAGGCATTGCCCCAAAATGACGAGTCGGCAAAATCTGGTCAAGCTAAAATGGCTAATCCAAATACTGCACCAAAGGAAGAGGCTTCAGAGTTAAGCCACTTGGCGGTTGCTCTAGTGGCAGAATTTGACGGCAATGACAAGATAGAAAAAATCGCCCAGGCGGCTGCTAAGTTGAATGAAATTTTGCGGGATCGCGAGCGCGACCTAGAGTTTACGGTGGATGACGTCACGGGGCGTACTGTACT
>JBLHPB010000036.1:0-21318 GCA_047624025.1 Zhongshania sp. | reverse complement strand
GTGATTGCTGAAAGTTATGATAATTTGCGCGACGCACCCAGTGCCGAAGTCTTTGCTGGGCCAAGTCTTTTTATTCGTGGTGAACTGTCTGACTATATTCGCGATGACAACCGCGTGCCGCTGATGCACCAATTTCCCGATATGCGCCTAGAAACCATTGCCGGTGCCGGACATTGGTTGCACGCTGAATCCCCCAAGTTATTCAATTCTCTGGTTAATGACTTTTTAAGGGTTGAGGCCGAGTAGTTAGGAAGGTTATCCATGATTAGTAAAATCACCGAAGCACTGTTTTCCGAACCGCCTGCAGAAACTCTTTACCACTACACCTCTTTGAGTGGTGTGCTGGGAATTATTGGCAGCCGAACTTTGTGGGCCAGTGATATTCGCTATATGAACGATTCCGCTGAATTGCGACACACCGCCGATCTTGTCGAGAGGGAGGTGGCAGAGCGTATTAACGCTGGCCACAATCGTCCGAATTTGTTGACGAGCTTTCTGGATTGGGTCAAAAACCGCATCACTAATGGACATATTTTGTTTGGCGCGTCTTTTCGTGCCAATGGCAATTTACTTAGCCAGTGGCGGGGTTACAGCGCGGTGGGTAAGGGCGCGAGCTTGGGCTTTAACCCGCAAACCGTCAGCCGCTGTGCGGCACAGCAGCAGTTTCGTATGGGTCGTTGTATTTATGATCGCAGCGCCCAGCAAGGCTTGATTGCGAAGGTAGTTGACGCGGTAGAAGTACTGTCCAAGGATGTTGATGATGGCGTGGGGCATGAGGTCTACCATCAATTATTTGAACACTTGGAGAGTGACTTGCTTCGGCTGGCAGCCATATTAAAACACCCTTCCTTTGAAGAGGAGCAAGAATGGCGTTTGGTGTCACCGGTGATTCCTGATTATCGACAGGCAGCGGTAAATTTTCGCGAAGGCCGCAGCATGTTAGTGCCCTATATCAGTTTCTCGCTGCTGCCGGCTGACAGTGAGGTGATGGACCTAGATCATGTTTTTTTGGGGCCAACACCTAATATCAGCTTGTCTATGAACTCCATGAAAATGTGTCTAGCCAAGCACAGTATTCGACCCACTAGGGGTATTGAATACTGCCAGATTCCCTATCGCCAAAACTAGTCTGTTGAATCGCAATCTGTAATGCTTATGCATAAACGAAATTCAACAACCTTGTTTCGATTTATTCACCGCCCAAGATAAAATCGGCACAGCGCTCGCCAATCAGCACTGCCGTGGCATTGGTATTGCCGGAAATTAGGGTGGGCATAATGGACGCGTCGGCGACGCGCAGGCCTTCAATGCCATGCACTTTGAGGCGATCATCGACAACCGCCATGGCGTCGTTGCCCATTTTACAGGTACCAACTGGATGGTAAACTGACTCACCAGTGTTGCGAATAAATTCAAGTATATCTTCATCGCTTTGTACTTCGGCGCCCGGTAATAGTTCTTCGCGGCGATGGCTGGCGAAAACTGGTGCTTCAAAAATCGCCCGGGTTTTGCGCACGGCAGCAATCATCCGCTGGCAATCTTCTTCTTCAGCTAGATAGTTGTGCAATAAGGCCGGTGCGTCACGTGAGTCGTTGCTGCGAATATGTACCCAGCCTCGGCTTTTGGGCCGTAAATAACACACTGTTGCGGTAGTGCCAGGAACGGTGATCATGCGACCTTTTTCATCCTGGGTGCCTGCGGCCGGAGTGAAATGAATTTGTGCGTCCGGACGATCTTCATCTGGATTGGTTTTAAAGAAAACGCCTACTTGTGAGGCGGGGTGAACCAACATACCTTTGCGTTTGAAAGCCAGTTTGGCAAAGGTCTTGATCATTGCCAGAGGGCGGGAATCCTCATAAAAAGTACGCAGGCCAACAAAGGCGCGTTGAGTGTTTACAGTGACATGATCTTGCAGGTTTTCGCCAACACCCGGTAATTCAGCAACGACTTTGATGGCGTGGCGCTGCAACAGCTCAGGATTGCCTATACCAGATAATTCCAGCAGTTGTGGAGAATTGATGGTGCCGCCGCAGAGAATAATTTCACCTCGGCAGCGCGCGGTGATGTCCGTGCCGTTTTGTAGATAGCGGAGGGCGGTAGCTTTGCGACCTTTGAATTCGATTCGGCAGGCTAGCGCGCCGATTTCAACTTGTAAGTTAGGGCGTTTCATTGCCGGTTTGAGATGAGTTTTGGCGGTGCTTTGGCGTAGGCCATTGCGAATATTGACTTGGAAATAGCCCGCACCTTCTTGATTGTCACCATTGAAATCGGTGTTGTGGGGGATGCCTGATTCCATCGCGGCTTTGATGTACATGTCAGCTAATTCGTACTTATCGCCAACATTATCAACCCAGAGCTGGCCTTCAGTGCCGTGAAACTGATCTTCGCCATTGGTGTTGTGTTCGCAGCGCTTAAAAATGGGCAGTAGCTCATCATAACTCCAGCCACGATTGCCTAATTCAGCCCAATGATCATAATCTTGGCGTTGTCCGCGAATATAGACCATGCCATTTATAGAGCTGGACCCGCCTAAAAGCTTACCTCGGGGCTGATCAATTTTGCGATTATTCATATGGGGTTCCGGTTCGCTGCTGTAACACCAGCTGAAATCGGGGTTCTTCATAGTAAAGGCAAAGCCTAATGGGATATGCACCATGGGATGACTATCTTTGCCACCAGCTTCCAGGAGTAAAACCTTGAATTTTCCGCAGGCAGTCAAACGGCTGGCTAGTGCGCAACCGGCTGAACCGGCGCCGACAATAATGTAATCGTAATGGGTGGTCAGATTCATGGTTACTAGCTGCCTATATTGAAGAGCACAAAAACGCTGATGTTGAAGTAGCGCGGTGTGATTAGAGTTATTTGATTTACTGCCTAGCTTACGATTAAGTTTTTCTGGATGTAAGTTATTATTCTGTAACCTTTTACGTTAATTCTTTATTTGGCAGCGAATTTTGCCAGCAAAAGCGCTGTAATAATTGCTGAAAAGTTGGGTCGAGTGGGGCGTTGATGTACAACTTATGACCATGCACCGGGTGAGTGATGGCTAGTTCAGCGGCGTGTAAGAGTAATCGCGGACAGTTAAGATGTTCGGCGAAGTAGCGGTTGTGGCGACCGCGACCATGTTTGGCATCGCCAATTATGGGGTGTGAAATATGCTTGAAATGCCGTCGTAGTTGGTGGCGGCGGCCGGTTTGGGGTTTTGCCAGCACCAGGGAGTAACGAGAGCTAGGATAGCTTTCAATCTCCACCGGGAGCTCATACTGGGCCAGGCACTCAAAGTCGGTGATTGCTGTTTGCGCAGCAGCAGGCTTGCTACGTGCGATTCGCTTATCGGGTTCTTCGGTTAGGGGGTGATCAATATGTCCGCTGGCTGGGGAGTAGCCTCGCACCACCGCTAAATAGGATTTACTTATTTGGTGTTGGCTAAATGCCAAAGCCAGTTGTTTAGCGGTGGCGCTGTTCAACGCGAACAACAACACCCCGGAAGTTGGTTTATCCAGTCGGTGAGCGGGATAGACATACTGATTAATCTGATTGCGCAGCTCTTGGATGGCAAATCGTGTTTCATGACGATCGATGGGGCTGCGGTGGACAAGCAGCCCGCAGGGTTTGTTAATGGCAACGAGGTGTTCGTCCTGGTAGAGAATTTCCAGGGGGTTATTGTCTAAACTCATGGATTTAGGGCGCTCGCTTAGATGAAGACTTTGTCATATTCATGAGTTTACCTTGTTTGAAATTTACTGCCGGTGTTAGATTCCCGCTAGTTGTATATTTGTTGTCAGGTTTTCGATTATTTGGAGAGTGTGCGTGGCAGACCGATTTCAGTGTAAAACCGTCGATATGACGTTTTTCGACACAGCTCCCTTTCGATATAAGGCCGAAATCGAGGTTAAAGCAAGTGCCGCCGAGGTGTTTGCCTCCTTTGAAAATGCCGAAGATTGGCCGCGCTGGGCGATGCCTATTCAAAAGGTAGAGTGGACCGCGCCAAAGCCTTTTGGTATCGGCACAACCCGAACGGTGAGTATGATGGGTGGGCTGATAGGTTACGAGGAGTTTATTGCCTGGGAGCGTGAGCGGGAAATGGCTTTTTGTTTTAGTCATGCCAGTGATAACACCATGGAGTCTTTTGCTGAGCGCTATCAAGTTGAAGAGCTTTCAGAAAAGCTCTGTAAAGTGCGCTGGACCATGGCGATGCGGCCAAAAGGCTTCAGTAAGTATTTTTTGCCAGTTTTCAGCCCCATTATGAATTTTGGGGTAAAGATAATGTTACGTAAATTTGGCAAATTGGTTGAAGGCCGCAGCTGTTGCTGAGGCCATACCAAAGGTTTACTGATTAATTGCTGGCGACGCGAGCAATTTCATTGTTTAGCTTAGTGATGATGGTGTTTACGTCACTGTCACTTAGCTTGCCTTCCTTGAGATAAACAATTTTCCCGCTTGAATTAAGCAGCACAACAGTTACGCCGTTGCCTTTTAGCTGCCACGCCTTCAAACCACGCCCACTCTCGTCAGCGACTAATATTGCAGAAGGGTGGGCGCGTTTGTTTTTTTCCAGCTCACCGCCGATTATACCGGCCGTGCCCCACATGGCATCGTCTAAATTAACCACGGTGATGGGCTGGAAGGTGCCAGGGGTGTAGTTTTTCTCGTCGAGCTTTTTGCGAAGTGGATCAATGATCTGTTCGGAAGACATTCGCGCTGCCATGTGGAAAATCAACGCCGGAGAGCCAGTCTTGATGCTGTCAGTCGACCAGGGCTTATAACTAATAAGTTTACCGTCGATGATTAATTCGCCCTTGCTAGGAACGCTAAGTTTGTCCAGCGAACCGCCAAGTTCTAGGGAGTAAGCCAGTGAGGCGGTACCAATCAGGCTGATACCAAGCAGAAGTTGTTTTATGCTTAACATGGGTGTTTCCTGTGTAAAGTTTTATTGAAATTCAAAATTAAGCTAAGAATATCACAGCGTTAGAGAATCAATGATGACGCTTAGTTCACATAGTTTACAGATTCTGCATGAACCTTAACTGAACGCCAATTTAGTTGATTATGGGCTTAAATGAATGATGATGCTCCGGTTACACGATGCCCGCGGATGTTCCCAAAGATACACACCTTGCCATTGGCCTAAGGCTAATTCACCGTTAATGATGGCGATAGGCAGAGATGTCGCCGTTAACGCAGCCTTTGTATGGGCTGGCATATTGTCAGCACCTTCCAAAGTATGGGTATAAAATGGATAGCCTTCTGGTACCAGGTGATTTAACCAGTGTTCAAGGTCGGTGCGGGCACTTAAATCGTAATTTTCCTGAATCAATAAACTCGCAGAGGTGTGTTGAATAAACAAAGTACAGAGACCCTCGGAGTAGTTTTCGGTTCATATTGCGATTTTTTGCTTAAGTTTTTCGGTGATGCGTGTAAACCTTGGCCAGCGGCCAAAACGTTTAATCATCATAGATTCTGGGCTGCCGAGCTTTAGTGCGGTATTGCTCGGATTAGCTACTTTAGCATTATTCAGCGCAGCGCAAAGGACTGCCCTGAGTCTTTTTATTCAGTGATTTCAAGTTTTACGCCACAATGTTTACAGTGCTTGGCGTCTTTTTCATGGCCATATTTCTTACAGCTTAGGCATTGTTTGTTGCTGGAGGAACGCAAGCTTTCTTGGATTAGTTCAGCACTTAAAATACCTGTGGGGATGGCGATAATGGCGTAGCTGGTCACCATTGCCATGGCGGCCACCAGCTGGCCGAGTGGGGTTTGGGGAGCAATGTCACCATAGCCAACTGTGGTGACGGTCACAATAGCCCAGTACATACTACGAGGTAAGCTGGTAAAACCATTCGCGGGACCTTCGATGAGATACATGAGCGCACCAAAGACAACAATTAAGGTGAGTACTGCAATTAAAAACACCGATATTTTGCGCCGTGAGGACATCAATGAGCGAACCAGCACATTGGCTTCGCTCATATAGTGGAAAAGTTTGAATACCCGGAATACACGCAATACTCGAAAAACCCGAATAATTAATAAGTGCTGGGCGCCTGGAATGAAAATAGATAAATAGGTAGGTAGGGTGGCGAGTAAGTCGACGATGCCGTAAAAGCTGGTAATGTAGGCGCGACGATTGGGGTAACAGTATATTCGCGCCGCGTATTCAATGGTAAACAAAATAGTGAATAAAATTTCTGCGGCGAATAATAAATCCCCATATTGATTGTGGATAGCGACTACTGAATCGGCAAACAGCGCCACCACGCTGCTGAGAATAACAATAATTAAAAATATGTCGAAATTTCGGCCTGGGCCGGGCTCGGTGCCAAAAATTATTTCATGGAGCCTTGCTTTAAAGTTTTGCCCAGTCATTTTGATAATTCCTCGTCGGCTAAAGCCGCGACTGTGTTGGTGCATAAATACTCGAGGTCAGTATCGCTGATGACATAGGGAGGCATGGTGTAAACCAGCTTGCCAAAGGGGCGCAGCCAAATACCTTTGTCTATAAAACGCGCTTGCAGGCTAGCCATTGACACTGCCTGCTTCATTTCAATTACCCCAATAGCACCCATGCAGCGAACATCGGCAACACTGGCTAGGGCTTTTGCCGGCGCGAGATGTTCAGTCAGGCGCTTTTCAATGCGCTGAATATTGGCTTGCCAATCACTGCTGAGCAAAAGCTCAATACTGGCATTGGCGATGCTACAGGCCAGCGGGTTGCCCATAAACGTGGGGCCATGCATAAACACACCGGCCTCGCCCTCACAAATACCTTCGGCAATCTTGTCACTGCACAGGGTGGCTGCAAGCGATAAGTAGCCTGCGGTTAAGGCTTTGCCGACACACATAATGTCGGGGCTGATGTCGGTATGATCACAGCCGAAAAGCTTTCCGGTGCGGCCAAAGCCGGTAGCGATTTCATCAAAAATTAATAGTACATCGTACTGATCGCACAGGGCGCGCAGCTGGTTTAAATAATCGCCGGAATAAAAGTGCATTCCACCAGCACCCTGAACAATAGGCTCGACAATGACCGCGGCGAGTCGGTGATGATGGTTTTCGAGCAATGCGGTGATATCGGCCATGTCCTCGCTTGAGGCCTTTGAGCCTAAAGCGGTTTGCGGAGCTTGCGCAAACAGGTGTTGGGGTAAAACTTTATTAAAAAGATGGTGCATGCCAGTGACAGGGTCGCAGGTGGCCATGGCGCCAAAGGTGTCACCATGATAGCCATTTCTGAGCGCTAATAGCTGGGTTTTGTCTTTCTGGCCAATGGAGTACCAATATTGCAGGGCCATTTTAATGGCCACTTCCACCGCGACGGAGCCGGAGTCAGAGATGAATACTTTTGTCAGTGGTGCCGGGGTCAGGTCGACAAGGCGCTTGCCCAATTGCGCGGCAGCAGGGTGGGTCAGTCCGCCAAACATGACATGGGACATGGCGTCGATCTGAGACTTGGCTGCTTCATTCAGCGTGGGGTGATTATACCCGTGGATAGCGGACCACCAGGACGACATACCATCGATCAATTCACGGCCATCAGCCAGGCGTAAGCGTACCCCTTGCGCTGATACCACCGGCACCATGGCTGGCGGATTTTGTACTGAGGAATAGGGGTGCCAAAGGTGATCTCGGTCCCATTTTAGCCACTCGGCGGTGCTGGCTTGGTGGTAGTTTTGCATTGCTATCTCCCTTTTTAGTCAGCCATTTTAGTGATTTAGGCGCTGTAACACGAGCATTGTCTCAAGAAAGCCAAAACCCCAGTTTGCCAACATAATGAAGTATAAATGGATGAAACGATCATGGGTTTTTCTTGTCCAGTGCTGAGTAATGAGCGACATTGGGTGATTGCACTATAGTCTGACGGCTTTTTGTTTGGGAGATGATTGATGAGCGACTATCGAATTGAGCGAGATAGCATGGGTGAGGTGTCCGTACCCCAAAAGGCCCTGTATGGGGCTCAAACTCAGCGCGCTATTGATAATTTTAATATCAGCGGATTGTGTATGCCCAGCGACTTTATTGCCGCCGTGGTGCGCATAAAGCGCTGCGCAGCAATGGTTAATCGTGAAATGGAATTGCTCACTGAGGCTCAATTCCAAGCCATTAATCTTGCCTCTGAAGAGGTTTTGGCAGCTAAGCATTGGGCGCAATTCCCGGTTGATGTCTTCCAGACGGGTTCCGGCACCAGTACCAATATGAATGTTAATGAGGTACTTGCCCACTTAGCTAGTGAGCACGGTGGTCTTGAAATAAGTGCCAATGACCATGTCAATATGAGTCAAAGTAGTAATGATGTTATTCCCAGCGCCATCCACCTCAGTGCAGCTCTGGCGATACAGCAGCAATTATTGCCGGCGATGGAGGTCTTGGAGCAAATCATTCGAGATAAGGCGAGTAGCGTTGGTGATGTGATTAAAACCGGGCGCACCCACTTAATGGACGCGATGCCCCTTAAATTGAGCCAAGAGTTAAATGCTTGGGCAGAGCAAGTTCACAAGGCCAAGAGGCGAATAGCTGAAAGCCATAAACAACTCTGTCAGCTAGCTCAGGGCGGCACGGCGGTAGGCACGGGAGTGAATGCACCAGATTTATTCGCCGAGAAGTTTTGTGCTGCACTCAGCCTAGATACTGGGATTAGTTTTATTCCAAACCATAATTTGTTTGAGGGCCTCTCTTGTCAGGATACGGCAGTGGCGGTATCCGGGCAGTTGAAAAGTCTGGCGGTGGCGCTGATTAAAATTAGTAATGATCTGCGCTGGATGAACAGCGGGCCGCTAGCCGGTTTGGCGGAAATTCGCTTGCCCGCGTTACAGCCGGGCAGCAGTATTATGCCGGGTAAGGTTAACCCAGTGATTCCCGAAGCGGTGGCGATGGCTGCAGCACAGGTGATTGGCAATGATAGCTGTATTACGGTTGCTGGCCAGTCTGGTAACTTTCAGCTCAATGTGATGTTACCGGTGATTGCCTATAACTTATTACAAAGCATCGGCCTGTTGAGTCAATCCTGTCGGGCGCTGGCAACTCAGGCGATTGCCGAGTTTGAGGTTAACGAACTGGTGCTAGCCGACAGCGTGTCTCGTAATCCAATCCTGGTAACGGCCCTCAATCCGGTTATTGGCTATCTCAAAGCCGCCGAAATTGCTAAAAAAGCCTATGCCGAGCAGCGTCCGGTACTTGACGTGGCCGAGGAGATGAGTGGTTTAAGCCGTGAAGAGCTAAGCCTGTTATTGGATCCGCTCAAGATGGTGTGACGCCATATCTTCCAAGAATCGATGACGATCATTATGACTTGGAAGTTGGCAATGGCTGAATTTGCCGAACAGTTTGTAGCGATTGCGGGCAATGCGCTCATAACACCAGTCGCGTAGTGGCTGAGGTATCACTCTGAGTAAGCAAAGACTTGGCCAGGCCTTGGGCAGTTGACGGAGAATTCTGAGCACCGCCTCACTTTTGCCGTATACCCTGTCCCCTTCAATATAGTAAAAAGTATCGAAATCTTTGCTAGGCAGTCCCCGCTGTTGCAGGAGCGCTTGCCCCGCTGGAGACTGCATGTGGCCGATCGTAAACAGCTGGTGTTTGTCCGTGTGCAGAATAAAGCGAGTCCAGCCGTGGCAAAGCTTACACAGGCCATCAACCATAATGATTCTGGCTGGGTAGGCGTGCGGTGGTAGAGGTGTCATGGATGCGTGTTATTCCCAGTAATGATTCAAATGCCCCTTAGGTTCGCTATTGGCTTACCAAAACTTAATTCAACAGTGCTTTCAGTTGTGGCATGAGCTTCTGTACTATCAATGGCTGGGCTTTGGCATTGGGGTGAATACCATCTTGCTGCATCAGGCTGTTCTGAGTGGCAATATCCTCAAGGAAAAAGGGGATGAGAAGTACGCCATTTTGACTGCTTAATTGGTCATAGTTGTCAGCAAAGCCATCTGTATAGCGTTTGCCGTAATTTGGTGGGATTTTCATGCCCAATAATATGATTTTGGCACCGGCATTTTGGCCCTGGGTGATCAGGGACTGTAAGTTTTTGCGTATAGATTGGATTGGGTAGCCACGTAAGCCGTCGTTGCCTCCTAATTCAATAAGCAGGAAATCGGGTTGATACTCCTTGAGCAGTGCCGGTAGACGGGCCAATGCGCCGCTGGTGGTTTCGCCGCTGACGCTGGCATTGACTACCTCAAGTTCCTTGGCCAACTCCTTAGAGAGGAGCGTGACCCAGCCTTGCTCGGGATTAATACCATATGCGGCACTGATGCTGTCACCGAGAATTAAAATCGAATTGGCGGGGTTTTCGGCATTTGCATAAGCGAATCCGGGTAGTAACGCCAAATTCAATAATACGGCACACAGCCAGCGCTGCAGCATCTTTGGGGCGCATGGATACTTGCTGCGTAGAGTGACTCGTGGCCAATAGTGGGAAATAATTTTAATCATGATTCGTGTTGAAGAGCTCTGTAAGTCAGTGACCACCGGCGGGCAGCCATTGTCCATATTGAAAGGGATTAACCTTGAAATCAAGCCGGGCGAAAGTGCGGCTATTGTCGGGGCCTCTGGTGCCGGTAAATCGACCTTATTAGGTTTGCTAGCAGGATTGGACAGTGCCTCTAGCGGCAATGTTTTTCTTCACGGGCAAAATATTTCCACCATGAATGAAGATCAGCGGGCGGCATTGCGAGCGCGCTATGTGGGTTTTGTGTTCCAGTCATTTCAACTTCTACCGGGTCTGACGGCACTGGAAAATATCATGCTGCCACTGGAATTGGCTGGTAAAACAAAGGCTGCCGCCAGCGCCAGAGACTTGCTGCTTAAGGTTGGCCTAAAAGATCGCGAGCATCACTATCCCCGACAATTGTCGGGGGGGGAGCAACAGCGCGTTGCTCTGGCGCGCGCATTTGCGATTCAGCCCAAAATTTTGTTTGCCGATGAGCCCACCGGTAATCTTGATGAGCGCACCGGGCAGGTCATTATTGATTTAATGTTTGAAATGAATCGCGAACAGCAAACCACCTTGATATTGGTTACCCATGAGGCTGAATTGGCGAAGCGCTGTAGTCGATATTTACTTATGCATGACGGTCAATTGCAGGAGCAGTATCCGGTGGATACATTGGTCTCGGAATTATGATGCGAGCATGGCGAGATTTAATTCGTGCCTGGCGGGGCGGTGAGCTGGCGTTATTGGGTTTTTCCCTAGTGCTGGCGGTGACTATCGTGAGTGGTATTGCGGGCTTTTCTGATCGCCTTAGTCGTGGCATGGAGCAACAAAGTCATCATTTTTTAGCGGCAGATCGAGTCTTGAAAAGTACTCGACCCGTGACCGAAGATATACTACTGGAAGCGCGTAAACGTGGATTGCGAACAGCCACGGTGGTGAGTTTTCGCACCATGCTGATGGCTGGCGATGCCATGCAGTTGGCCTCAGTCCGTGCGGTGTCAGATAATTACCCCTTGCTGGGTGAGGTGGGTGTCAGTAAAACCCTGTTTGGTCGTGCTGAGATGCACAGTGGCGCACCGGCAAGTGGCAGAATCTGGCTCGATTCTCGGTTATTGGCCTTGATGGAAGCGGACATCGACAGTGACTTGGGCTTGGGGGATAGCCAGTTTAATGCGGAATTTGCCTTATTGAGCGAGCCTGATCGCGGTAATATGAATGAGATGTTAGCGCCCAGGGCCTTGATTAATCTCGCTGATTTGGACGCCGCGGGGGTGGTGCAACCGGGTAGCCTAGTAGACTATCGCTATTTGTTTGCCGGTGATGCAAGCCAGCTCGACGAGTATGCCCGTTGGCTGACGCCCCAATTAGCCCTTGGTCAAAAATGGCAAGATGTCCGTGATGGCCAACCGGCTATGGCAACTACCTTGCGACGTGCCGAGGGTTATTTACTATTAGCGGCCAGTCTTGGCGTCGCGCTGGCGGGTGCTGCAGTGGCTTTGGCGGCGCGGCGCTATGGCGAGCGTAATAGTGATAATGTTGCGGTAATGAAAACCCTAGGTGCCGTTCGCCGCCAGATATTGGCTCACTACTTGAGTCAATTGACGCTGCTATGCCTGCTGGCCAGTGGCTTGGGGGCATTGGCCGGGTTTGCTCTGCAATGGGCCTTATTTGCAAGCTTAGGCAATTTGATTGATGTGGTGATTCCGCCTGCATCTTGGCGACCGGCTTTGGTGGGTCTGGTGACCGCTGCAAGTTGTACCGCGATATTCGCGCTGCCCCCGGTGCTTCGATTGAGTAAAGTGTCACCGCTGCGGGTGCTCAGAAGAGATAGCAACGACGACAGCTCAGGCTTATTAGCAAGCGCCATTATAGGGGTGTTTGGTATGACCGCGCTGATGTGGTGGTATAGCGATAATATTTTATTGAGTGGCGCGGTGTTGGCGGCCAGTTTATGTATTGCCTTGCTGGCCACCATACTGGT
The DNA here is from genome assembly GCA_047624025.1 of Zhongshania sp. GTDB lineage: Bacteria > Pseudomonadota > Gammaproteobacteria > Pseudomonadales > Spongiibacteraceae > Spongiibacter. The sequence continues at coordinate 8,908 of JBLHPB010000036.1, read as the reverse complement.
GTTGGGTTTAATCGGCGGTGCGCGTCGCTACACTGCCGCAAAGGCTTCCGGACCATTGCGCTTGGCCTTGTCGGCAATTTACCGGCGTCGGTATGGCAATGCATTTCAGGTGGCGAGCTTTGCGTTGGCGTTGATGGTGCTGTGCAGTTTGTGGGTATTGCGTTCCAGTTTATTGGCGGATTGGCAGCTGCAATTGTCTGACGGCGCGCCCAATCATTTTTTAATCAATATCCAGCCAGATGAGCGTGAGCCACTGGCCGCATTTTTTAGCGAACATGCTCTAACTCATGCCGGTCTTTATCCGATGGTGAGGGGGCGATTGACCGAGATTGATTCCCGGGCGCTGGCCGATATTCCTAATATTGATGCGGACAGTGGCAGTGTTAACCGAGAAATGAACCTCAGCTGGGCCGAGCACTTGCCTGCCGACAACCGTCTCACCGCTGGGGTGTGGTGGCCTGAAGTTGCGGCAGATGCGCGTGGCTTAATACCGGTGTCGGTTGAGGCCGATTTTGCTAAAAAATTAAAATTAGAGCTGGGTAGCGAGTTGGTTTTTGATGTTGGTGGTCAAATACTAACAGCTCAAGTCAGTAGCATTCGCAGCCTCGATTGGGCCAGTATGCGGCCCAATTTTTATTTTATGTTTCCACCCGATAGTTTGCAGAAGTACGCGGGCAGCTTTATCACCAGTTTTTACCTGGCCCCGGATCGCAAGACTTTGTTGACGGATTTATTGCGTCAATTTCCGACTCTGACGCTGATAGAAATTGATGCCGTTATCAAGCAGATGAGCACCGTGGTTGGGCAGCTCAGTATCGCTATCGGTCTGGTTTTGGTTTTGATTGCACTGTGTTCGCTGTTGGTGAGCATAGCCAATGTACAGGCCAGTTTGGACAGTCGCTTACAGGAAAATGCGATATTGCGAACACTGGGCGCAAGTCGTGCAATTATTGCTAGCGGTTTACTCCTGGAGTTTGCGGCTATGGGTTTGCTGGCGGGTTTATTGGCTGCTTTGGGAAGTAATATTACCTTGTACGGGGTGCAGCGCTGGATGCTGGAAATGCAGCCGGTTTGGCATTTTGGGGTTTTTCTGGTGGCTCCACCACTGGGCATCATGGTCATGTGCAGCAGTGGCTGGGCCTTTTGTCGCCGGGTTGTGTCAACGCCGCCTTTACTGGTTTTGCGGCAGGGCTAAGCCCTAAGCTAATGAAGCAGCGTCAACAAGCTTACTGAGTGATGGGGGGGTAGGTTGTTGCGATTTCGGGTAAATTAGAAATTTCACCCGGATCGCTACACAGTCCAGCAATCATCATGCGAAGGGATTTTTCAGCCTGTAAGTCGAGATCGCGGTGATAACCATAAGTGTCACCGTGATCCAGCATCAGCGTGGCAACACCGTGTACGGCTGCCCAGACGGTGTGTGCCATGGAGGAAACGTCATCGAGTTGGCGTAATACCTCAGTTTTAAAGCCGCGTTCGACCCCAGCCCTAACCTTGTAAATTGCTTCGCGACCGGCTGCAAATAACTCCGGGTATTGATTGCGGGGCTGCAGTACAGGGCCAAACATAAGGTGGAACATTTCGGTATGTTCCTTGGCAAACCGAACATAGCTTAGACCAAACATTAACAGGCTAATATCGGCGCGGGGCTCTTCTTCACTGGGCCTGCACAACTCAAAAAAGCGATTAAAACCCTCGGTGGCCAGCGCTGCGAGCAGGGCATTTTTGTCTTTAAAATGCCGGTATGGTGCTGTTTGAGACACGCCAATCTCGCGCGCCAGTGCGCGCAGGCTTAATTCGCCGATACCACCTTCAGTTAGATGCTTCTCGGCCAGCTCCATTAGTTCCTGGCGCAAGTTTCCGTGATGGTAGTTTGAGGTGTTGGTAATAGACATTGAGTGTGGTTTCTTTGCATGCAGTTTCGTAATGTTGACAGCGAATCGAGGGAATGTCATCCCTAAAATCGTCTTAAATTACTGCCGTTGGGGTTTGTTCTTGGAAGTGTCGCTTCAAAAGAAGCCATTTTACACTGCTTTTCATCGCCGAGCATATTAAGATAATAGCTTTACAGGCTGGCTGATGATGGCCTAGTTCAATAGCGTTTATTGATACCTAGATACCGGAGATTGGGCTAATTAGGGCTCAAATCTGTCTGCTTGTGTACTTCTGAATTGTTATTGGGAAATGCAACAATGGATTTACATGTGGCAGGAAAAGTGTTTTTTGTGTCGGGTGCAAGCCGTGGGCTTGGCTTCGCAATAGCGCAAGAGTTGGTTAACAATGGTGCATTTGTAGCCATCGCCAGCCGAGATCGGGTTTTGATTCGAGTTGCTGCTCAAAAATTAAATATGCTTTCCTCTGGATCGGCGAGGAGCTATGTCATGGATGCCCGTGATAGCGATGCGATTACATCGGCAATAGCCTCTAGTGTAGCGGATTTTGGTCGTCTGGATGGCTTGGTAGTCAATGCGGGTGGGCCTCCGCCTGGGCAGTTTGATGTTCTGGATGATGAAGATTGGATGGCGGCATTTAATCTTACCCTGATGAGCGCTGTGCGTTTAATACGTGAAACTTTACCGCATTTACGCCGTGCTGGCGGCGGTGCAATATTGACCCTCACGTCGTCATCAGTGAAAGAACCTATCGATTTTTTACTGCTTTCAAATGTCATGAGATCGGGAGTCACTAGCTTGGCAAAAAGCTTGTCTAGGCAATTGGCTACTGAGAATATTCGCGTTAATAATTTGGTGCCAGGCACCATTGCCACAGACCGAATGACGGTCCTCGATACTAACCAGGCTACAGCAAAAGGCATCAGCGTTGCAGATCAGCGTCATACCAATGAGCAATTGATTCCCTTAGGCCGGTACGGTCACCCTGAAGAATTTGCTAAGGCCGGGGCTTTCCTCTTGTCGCCAGCAGCCAGTTATATTACCGGTTCAACACTGATAGTGGACGGCGGCACGATGAAAACCGTGTGGTAAGTTTTATTTTGATGCTTGGGATTTTTTCGAACGCCATTGTTCAAGTAACACATCGCGTTGTGAGGCGCTGACCGCTGCACGCCCTAACCACAAACTGAGAATCACTTGCGCACCGACGGGGTTTGTCAGGGTTCCTTGAATCTTGTCATTCAAAGCGAGCGATAAGCCTTGCTCTGGAATCCAATAAACTGAGTAGCGGTCGCCTGACTTGACGTTTTTTAACCAACCACAAAACGCATTAATGCTGTCTTTCTGCTCCGCTACCATCTCGGCTGGCCAGTTGTCATTAATTAAGTCGCGACTCATCCTTTCAAACCGCTCTGCGCTTACTGATACCCCGTACTCAATGGTCAGGTGCTTAGTATAATCAGCATGTAAAATGTCACTACCTGCAGGCACAGTTTGATCACTATCCACATATAAGCCTACATCAGTAATTCGTTTCCACAGGAGGCTATAGCGGGCTTCTGCAACCTTGTTTAGAACCTGGTCTGCGACGGCAACATTTTTCGGGAAAACCTCCGCGATTGAGGCAGTGTTCGCCATCAGTAGCATCATTAGCGCAGCAATTGTTCTACTAAGCATTATTATATCTCCACGAGTCATTCTTATCTCTATACGCAAGCCGGTGGCAAGGCGATGAGAGTGTGCACAATCCACTAATAAAAAAGCGAGCTAAAAAGGGCGCGCCGCAATGTTTGTAGCTTAATTTTTGCCGTGTTCAATTTTGTACAGTAAATCCACACTCTGGGTTTTACCAGACTGGGCTTTTAAACCCAGATTTTTACTCAAACTGTAATCCAGCTGAACACTGCCTGCCGGGGTGAATAAATTTTGCACATAGCTTATAAATATATCTGGAGTCAGATACTTACCTACCACTAGAGAGCTCTCTTCATAAGTTTCACCACTCTGTAAATTTACCATGTCGATACCAAGTTTATTTTGCAGGGCGCTGGTAATACCCTTGCTCTGGGAAATACCCAGCGCTGTTGCCGCATTCATTGCCTGATTGGCATCGGATTCACTCATTTCACTCGGCACTTTGCCGGTAATTAAAATTGCGATAATTTCGGTGGGGGGAAGGCTTGGGTTTGAAAATACATCACTGCGAATATCCTGGGCGAAGCCGCCTATATTGATTCCGACGGTGATGGCCTTCACTTCTCTGATGGCTGTGATATTCAGGCCAGGATTGTCCAACGGTCCCTGGAAAATCAATAGTCCGCGTTGAATGCTAAGGTCTTGGCCATAGGCTTTGTACACGCCATCATAAAGCGACAGGCTGCCAAAGGCCTGCACTTCAGCTGCTGGTTTCTGGCTAATTCGCAATTTACCGCCAAGACGGGTGTTGAGGCCAAAGCCACCAAACTCAAAGCTGTCATCGAGAATGACGGTGACTAAGGTGTCGATGATTTTTGCATTGGATGCAGGAGTTGGGGTGTGACTGCTGATAATACGCTCATCTGCTGAGACTGATGCAGCCTGCTCGGGCAGGCTTTTAACAATAAATCTGCCCTTTGGTATGAGTAATTGGCCGCGAATTTTTATACGCTCCGTTTCCAGTTTTATGTGTAAATCAGGACTTACAAGCACATTGGCGTCAGGGAGGTCGGCGGCAGTAAATTGCTCGCCTTTAATAGCTACCTTGCCGGTGAGGCCGTTTTGAACATTGAACAGACCTTGACCGTTTAGGGCAATATGCCCCTCGCCGGAGCGGATTTGGCCTTGTAGCTGCCAGTCACCGAGTTTGTTAAGCAGTAATTCCACCTCGCCATCTTGCAGGTCGATGCCTAGGGCCGCCAATTGCATTTTAAGTTCACTGAGTTGAATAGCACCAACAATATTTGGCTCGGCAATACTGCCGGTAATCATCAGTTCGGTATGAAGTTTGCCATCGAGTTGTTCTAATTCTGGAAAGAAACCACCCAGCCAGCGCAGAGTGTTGAACTGACCGCGCAGCTGGCCATTCAAACTGCTGGTGGGGCTGAGGCCGTCGGTATCAATGTTGGCGGTAACACTGCCAGCCTCGGCTATGGCAAAATTTGTCTCAGAGTGTACAGAACCTTTTTTAAGCACTGCCAGTACTGACAGGCTAGCGTGGTGATCGATGACATCTTGGTCTGCGCTGGCTTGGTAGTGGATGATAATATCATCGGCGTGTAGACTGATTTCGCCGTTTAATTCTGGTGCCGTGCCCGCAAATTTGAAGCTGCCATTGAAGTGACCTTGAATTCGGGATTCCGGCGGTAGTCCTGCGGTTAATTGTTCAAGTGATATATGTGCCAGCTGTCCCTGCACCTCGATATTGTCTTGTTTTAACGCGAAGTCTGAGCATACCTTACTGGCTGGCAGAGTATTTTCAGTGCTCGGTTTTTGTTCGAGACAAAGCTCTTCAATCGCAATATTTTCAGCTTGAACGCTGAGCTGGCTAGGTTTAGTGAGTTGCCATTTTTTAAGAATGGGGTTTTCTAATTCTGCTGCCATAAGCTCGCCCAGCCAGTGGATGGGGGCGGCTGTGCTTGTTGCGCTAGACTTGGTTTTTGCTGGGGGTTTAAGGCCGCCCGATAATGCCAACATCATTTTATTATCAGTATCTTGGAGCTCAACACGGATGTGATGCTGGCTTAATAGGCCTTCAAGATCTAACTGAATTTGGGCCTTTTGCATTCCGCCGCCACGAATGTCTTTGCCTTGCAGTGAAAGCTGGATGTTGTCATTTTTATCAAAGCTGAAGTCTAGCTTGCTGCTGGCTACTGCAAAATCCTGGTAGCGTAACTTCTTTGCCGACACGGTGGCGCGTATCTGTGGGTGGCTGTGCTCGTCAAGTATGTTGCGCAGACCGCCGCCGCGAATAGTGCCGGAAGAGATGATTTGGCCGGCGAGACCGGGTAGCAGTTGCTTGAGGTTATTAGCCTGCAGCGTCCAGTCGAGCGACGAGCTTTCCGCCAATTTACCATTGGCGCTGAGGTGATTGTCGCCCATACTTATTTGCAGCTGTTTAAACGTTTGAGTTTGCTCATTAAGGCTGAGTGCGCCAGTGGCCTGCAATTTTTTACCTGCAATAAGGCCTTGCAGATGATCAATATCAAGGTCTATCAGGAAATGTTTGCCCTGCCACAAACCGCGTGATTTTAACTTGGCGTCCAGCACCACGGGCCAGTCGGCGAGCAATCTCTCGGTTTGGATGTTCTTAGCTAGCACTTGAATATTCCAAGTCAGCGGCTGATTTACCAAGCTGTCTAGCAGAGTGTCGGCATTGAGTTCACCCTTAATATCGATGTCGCCGAGGGCAGACTGGGCGCGCAGTGTTTCAAGCTGAATATTCAGTTGTTGTCCGCTGGCTGTCAGCTTGAGCTGAAGCGGGGTGGCTAATATGGCGCTCAATGATGACTTGGGGTTTTGCTGCGGCTGCGTGGAGGCATCGCCCTCAAACTGAACGTTATAGTTAAAACCCTGGCCATTGAGGCTTAACTTACCCGTGCTGGTGACGATTTGGTCCGAATCTGTTGGTGACGCTGTGGCGCTGGTAAGTAGTGCGCCTGGGATAGCGATGTCTGACCAATGGCTGTCAATGACAAATACGATGTCCTCAAGGTTAATCTTTAGTTGCTCGGTATCAAAAGGTATTTTGATCTTAGCTTTGCTGTGGATTTCAGCCGGTACCACTAATTGATGCTGAAGAGTGAAATCGCGCAAATCGCCATGAATATGGCCACGGCCACTAAGTTTTTCGAGGTTTGTTAAGCTGCTCTGCCAGTCCATGTTGAGCGTCATGGCATAGGGCGCTTGATTGGCGATATTACCTTGTAAGTTGATTTTATGAGGCCCCATTGCAAACGCAAATTTGTCAATCTGCGTTTCATTTAGGCCACTGCGCAAGGCCAGACCAAGGTACTCAATAAGGTAGCTCGCGCCATTTTGGGCGATGCGTAAATTGTGAACCTCAGCCTTGCTGACAATGAGTGGAAAGGGCAGTCCAAGATTGGGCCAGGGGCCAATTTCTATGTGGACTGCCGAACTGTCTTCAAGGCTAGGCTTTACCCGGATATCGACATCGACGGCAATCAGTTCCTGAATACCTATCCCGCCCTGGAATATCTCCCAAAGCTGCCAGCGGCTGTGGATTTTGGCAATACCGATGTCGGCGGCATCAAGGGGGATGAACAGGCCTTCAATATCCATACCATTGGCCAAAGTCCCTTTATATGTGGTTATTGCTGATCCAGGAAGTAGTGCGAGGCTCTGCTCTATCAGCCAACCACTGCCACGCTCAGTGGTAATCAGGGCGTACAGACCGCTAAGTACTATGACGCAGAGCAATAAAAGTGATAACACGATGTTGCACGGCCAACGCCACAGTCGAGCTGTCAATGATCGGCTTACTTGTTTGGATTTAACACTCATAGATCAGGCCCCATCGACAGATGGAAGTGGAAGCCGCCATCCTTGAGTGGAAAGGCAAAATCAACTCGAATAGGGCCTATGGGTGACAGCCAGCGCAGTCCAACGCCGGCACTCTGGTATAAGGTGTAATCCTTGGTGTCGAAGGCATTGCCGGCATCGTAGAAAGTGGCAAGGGCGAAGTCACTCCAAACTCGGTGATCATATTCCACGCTGCCGGTGAGACGGTGTTTGCCGCCAACAACTTCACCTACCTCGTTTTCAGGGCCGAGGCTTTCGTAGCGAAATCCGCGAACGCTATTGTCGCCACCGGCGAAAAATCGCAGCGAGGCAGGTAGCTCGGCAAAGTCATTGAGGGCAGTCAGGCCGAGGCCACTGCGGCTAATTAGTCGACCGCCCAAAAATGGCACTATCAGCTTACCGTCAAGCTCAGCCTGACCGAGGCTGATATCTGAGGCTACCCCCTTCAAGGCACCCCGAGCTGCGACATTGATCCGCCAGCCCCGTGTCGGATAGCGGTGATCATTGGCCTCGCTTCGCGACCAAGCTATACCGGGCATCAGCAGGGTGGAGGTATTACGTTCATTCGCTATCTCGTAGTTTTCTCGCAAGAACTTCAGACTCAGGGTCTGAATCCAGCTATTGGATTGCAGCGATATCAGCGCGACCTCGGCGCGGTAGCTGGTGCTTTTGGCGGTGTCTGTGTCTTTTAGTTGCACGCCGGTTGACCATTGAATTTTGTCACTTAGAGGCTGCTCACCAAGCTGGGTGTACTGGTAGCTGAGATTCGAATCCACCGGCGAGTATTGCGCGGCAATAAGATAGGTGTCGCCATCGCTGTTTACACGCCGATTGTTCAGGCCGTAGCTGATCCTAGGGCCAGTATCCGTTGAGGCGCCAATACCGGTGGTGGTTTGGTATTGCAGTTTTTCAGTGGTGCTGACTTCGATATCAACAACAGGGCTGCTGGTCTCCGAACCGTTTGCTGTAGCGCTATCAGCAGTCACAGTATTTTCCTGGTTTTGTTGTTCAATATTAACCGAGGAAAAATAATTGCTGCTGACCAGATTACTTTGCAGCTGAATCAGCTTGCTTGATTCAAATGGTTCGCCAGTACTGAAGGGTACATAGCGCTTTAAGAGCGATTCATCTATCAGTGAGGGTGCAAAGTGAATCTCGCCAAACAGATAGCGGGGGCCACTATTGAAATGCAGGATGATATCGGCAGCCTGACTGTCGATATCGACAGCAAGGCTGTGTTTTTCAAATTTGCCGTCGAGATAACCCGCATTTCGGGCAAGTTGGCTGATGGAATATTTTACCTTGTCGTAGAGTTCATGGCGTAATGGGTCGCCGGTCGCAATAGGTAGCTTGCGCAGGTAGGACTGAAAAGCCTCGTCTTGGCTGCCGGCTCCAGCAATGACAATGTCCATATTGCGTATATAGGTGAGCGGACCCTGGGTGAGGGTTAGGAGCAGGCGCCAGCAACCTTTGTCGTCAACATTGTTTTTGCGCTTCAG
>JBLHPB010000035.1:0-21614 GCA_047624025.1 Zhongshania sp. | reverse complement strand
AGCTAGAAGCAGACACTGAAAAGTAATGGTCGCCGAAGTCACCCTTTAACCATTTTTTAAAGGGGTATAACTTAAAGCCCTCCTGAAGATGGGACACCGCCGGGATGTCCTCCGTGCCGTTAGTTTGTATCCGACCAATCATCCATACCATATTAGTAGGAGATTGAATTAACTCAGTATTATTTGGCACCTCACCCTGCCAGTCTGGCCCGGCAATTAAATACTCACCCGCTTTAGTGCCGTGAGTTCGCTTGCCAACCATCGCAAAAACGTTAGTCCAGGCATCCATTAGAGGCATCACATAATATCGACCCTTGGTATCCGGTACAGAAAGAACTAGCGGCTCAGTAGTCAAATCGAGCCAAGCAATACTGTATAAAGTGTCCACATTAGGCCGCACAACATTGCGAAAATGATGATCAGGAAAACTTTGAATATGGTTAAAGCTGTTGAGCCTTATTTTGCCACTCTTGTCAGCAAGCATTGCCTCCTTGGAAAATTCCATAAGCACCAATGGATAAGCGTACAAATAGCCAGCGGAAACACGTTTTAAATAGGCAGCCGAATAAACCGCTAAAACAATAAGCAGGACAAGTATAAACAAAAGAGGCCATCGGAATGCAGAGAAAAATGCGCGCATGTTTGTCACCTTTAATATGATTTATGGTTTTTACCAAGCTTGCAAAATCTTATATTCAGATCTTAATAGCCATCTCATAGTACAGCCATTCAATAATCAATTCGCTCGAATAAAGTCAACACAGTCATTCAGCGCCTGCCTTGCCTCGGCTAGGTGCTGGCAAAGTGCAGGAAAGTCATGCGGTACTGTTTTCCATTCCTGGTAATCAACGCGGCCACCGGGGTTTTCAATTTTATCGCTCAAGAATAGTAGCGGGCAGCCCAGCAAAGCCAATACATCACGAGACCTTTTCTATACGGTACTCAGACAAGCGAAAATCATTCAATTTGCGCCGCATCCTAAATGCAGTCCATGGCCAGTTGATACTACGCGGATTCAAATCCGAAGTGCATCAAAGTTTAAGCTGCTAACGCAAGCCTATGTCCATCTATTAATTGACCTGGATAGACCTCCGAGCAGCCAATCCTATATGTGGGTTAGGCGCAGTGGCGCCGCCGATCACCCCACCGTGTTATATGACTATGCGCCCAGCCGCGCTGGGTTATCTCAATAACAATTGAGAAAAGCTCATTCGCTACACTGAGGACGGCGACGTCAACATCGACAACAACCTCGCCGAGAACGCCATCCGGCCCTTTGTTATAGGCCGCAAGAATTGGTTGTTTAGCGCGACGCCCAGAGGTGCCCACGCCAGCGCCGCTATTTATAGCTTGATCGAAACCGCGAAGGCGAATGGCCTTGAACCTTACGCGTATTTGCGGGAAGTGCTTGCAAAGCTGCCAAGCACATCCAGCGATGAAGAATTGCAGGCCCTGCTACCCTGGGACGTGCCGCTCGTATAGAGTGTGGTTTATTGATCGCTTACGAAAAGCCAGCGGTTGTGGGCGAGGAAAACAAGGCGGCGTAAATCAATCTGAGGCGACAACTACCTTGAAAAACACCGACTTTGAGCGGAGGGAAATTCTCATTCGAGAAACCTGGGTAATGAGGGAATGGAATGCACCAAGACCGACGGATCCCGGAATAGTGGGTTACAACTAAGGCAATCACTCTTGCAAAGCTCAAAATATATTTACGAGAAGATTTTAATCCGACCTCTTATCTTATTTTTTCCATATTTTGACTTCCCGAAAAATAACATGTCTTCTGAGAATTGGTCGCTATCGTGCATAGTCACGCTTAGATCTTGATTGGAATTGGTGTTATATGTGGTGAAATAACAAATAATCTTTGATTTACATTCTTTAGGGCAAAGAGAAATAATTAAATCCAAGTTTGTTAAACACTCGTCAATAGTTAGGCCTAGGATAGAAGTACCTTTTTTATCGAATAATATAGATTTGTACATAATGTCATAAACCCAGATGCCGTAGTCTTTCGGTGATTCAGTATAGGTATTTTTAAAATTATTGCTGCTCAATTTTTTACTGGATTCCACTATGTTTAAATTTACATTCTGGTTTACCATGTTTAACTCCTTCAGTAGCCATAATCGGATTCGTAGAGTTTACAAAGCTTGAAGGGTAAAAACAGGCAGCACCTGCAACTTGCCCCTGGAAAGCAACTCCATATTTCATGTACAACGCACAAGGGTTTGAACCACTGCCATTTATTTTGGCCAACAAAACCGGACACATTAATTTGCTAATTCCTCATACTGAGCCGGTGATAAATCATTGTTCGATGAGTGCAGTCGATCCAGCTTGTAGTATTTAACATACGCTCTAATATCTTTGATCATATGCTCGCGTGTCGGCTGATGAAGCTTAAAGATCCAGTCATGCTCCAAACTACCCAAGAATCGCTCGACCACGGCATTATCCCAGTACGCACCCACATCCCCCATCGAAGCGCGCATGCCATATTCCACCAATAATTCACCGCAAGCTTTAACCGTGTATTGCGAGCCTCTGTCGCTGTAAAACACCAGCCCTTCAGCTGGCCGCCGAAGGTTGTAAGCCATGATCATCGTCCGATTAATCAGGCTGATCGTCATGCGCTTATCCGTTGCCCAACCGATTATGCGGCGGGAGTGCAGATCAATCGTAACCGCTAGCTACACCCAACCTTCGGCTGTTTTTAAATAGGTGATATCACCTGCCCAGATTTGATCTTGCCCCACAGGGTTTAAATTTTGATTCAACAAATTAGCCGCGACGTCATCGCTGTGCTTACGTTTCGTGGTTATCTTGTTTTCCGAACTGATGCCGGGCCTTCCTCGCTCTGCCATAACAATCCCCTTTAGCAAGTAAAGATAGACTGTTGCACTGACCTTTTGAGCTCACACTAGCCTTTTTTAAAATCTCTTTCTCCATCCGCAGTTCTTTGTTTTCTTTGCGCAGACGTTGAAGCTCCGCTCGTTCGTCTTCGGCTAGTGCGGTTCTGTCGATAATTGCTCTTGTTGATCTTTCCAGCGATACAGCATGTTGCTGGCCACACCTAATGATTTAGACGCTTCAGCCACCGAATAGCCCAGATCACGAATCAACGCAACGGCTTCTTCTTTGAATTCTTTAGAGTACTGTTTGTAACTGTGTTTCTGTCCCATGATGACACTCCAATAATTGACGGGTATTGTCTATTATTAAAGTGTCCGGTTCATTCAACCAGAACAGTGGTCTAGATACGCTTCAAAAAACTAAGCTAAAACTTTTATGAATTAACTATTCTAGTGGTAAGCACATCACTACTAGATTTATTCTTTTTATCAAAAGAGCGGTAGAAATAACGGTATAGCGTGCTCTCCTCTTCTCTGGCATTTTTTCGCCAGCCGTATACTTTCGGCCGCTCATAGGTGATGGCCAATTTCTTCCAAAGTAACCAGTCATACACTGCCAGCATATTCTGTAAATTGCAGGCAGAATTTCGACTGCGACTGTGGTGCTGATGATGCTGGGTAGGAAAAGTCAGTAGATGACAAAGGCAAAACATAGTTTTTGAGATAATCAGATTGGGATGATTTAGCAGTTTTAAATCGTAATCAAGATTGGCGTGGGTATGGATTCCCCACAGGCTTTTAATCGCGGTACCTATCGCCCAAGTTTCCACTAAGCCCAAATACAAGCAAATATACCCGAACCAATAATTAGGTAGCGTAAATGCCCAACCCCAGCCCACCACGATTGTCTGGCTAACGCTAAGTTCGCCTCGGCCATGAGTACCACCATGCAGATGATGGGTGCGGTGAGTGACTTTATACCAGCGCTGGAGTTTTACCAATACTGGATTAGCGGGCGTCCGAGCATGAGCAAAATTGTGTACCCAGCCATGGAGAAGCTCATCAATCAGAATAAAGACAAAAACACTCATCAGCAGATAGTCTGCCTCAAGCCATTTTAGCGCCCCTAGCTCATCGGCAAAAAAAGCCGTGAACAGAACATAACTGCACAGTATAAGCAAAGGTCGCTCGACTAGAGATATCCACGAAACCGCAATACCCAGCATCTGCCAGTCTTTAAATGTTTACTTGCCATTGCTATGGGCACCTTTTAACCATTCATACAAAAGGAAGAGTCCAATCACAAGTAGTGAGACCTTGGTATATCCGTCATCAATATGTTCCATAGCGTCTCTACTAATGCCTGTTTAGCTCTGGCGATAATGTACTCCTCATACTATTATGAGTAAAATTCAATAAATACATATGTGGTATGCATGAAACTTAATTTGCGATCCGTAGACCTCAATTTACTCACCATCTTCGATGCCATTATGAGCTGCGGGCAAATGTCAAAAGCGGCTGAGCAGCTACACATGACTCAGCCCGCCGCTAGCCACGCGCTAAAGCGGCTCAGGCAAACTTTTAACGACGAGTTATTCATTCGCACACGCCAAGGTATGAAGCCAACCGCTAGGGCCATTGAAATCACGCCGGCAATACGCGAAGTATTGGCTATAATCATCGATACCCTGGATGCTGGTAATATCTTTGACCCCAGGGCATCAAATCGAATATTCAGAATCGCCTTTGGTCGCTACGGTGAATTGAATTTGCTACCTCAACTACTGAATACAATTCATAACTTTGACACCGAAATCCGCATCTACTCTCATCCAGATGAACAAGAGAATGGACTTAATTTAGTTCGAGATGGTGCCACTGACTTTTGTTTTGACTTTATACCGCCAGAAGATAAAAGACTGGATTTCTGCGCATTTAAAGACGAAGAGTTGGTGGTCATTGCCCGTAAAAACCACCCGAGACTCAACACTAAAATCAGTCTCACGCAGTTTTTTTCTGAAAAGCATATTGTCATGACCTTTGCTAACGACAGACGGGAACTACTAGAAAAGTTCATGGCCGAACAAGGCGGAAAGAGACAGATTTTGACCGAGGTGAATCAGTACCTTGCGACCCCGACGGTGGTGATGCAAACCGACGGCATCGCCCTTGTACCGCGCGGCATGGCCGAATTCTATCTTTATAAGGACAAGCTAAGTATTCTACCGCTACCCTTGGCACTGCCGTCCTTGCCCACCTATCTTATTTGGCATCGCGCCAATAATCAGGACAAGGGCCATCACTGGTTAAAGCAACGTATTATGGAGTGCCGTTGAGATGACATTATTCGGCCATCTTAAAAGCACTCTGTAGTCACGCTTACTTTTGTAACATTTTCCGAGCATTTTCCCGGAACGCTTCGCCTTCCTCTTCATTCTCCAACAAATTACCCAGACTAAATGGCACTTCGATGCCTTTCGCCATACCCGGCTGATCTTTCATAACATTCATCCAGCGTTGTAGATTTTCTAGGCCTTCAATAGAAACGCCTGACCATTTATAGGTGCGCACCCAACACCAGTTGGCGATGTCGGCAATAGAGTAATCGTCGGCCAGCCAAAAATTTTGCGCTAGGCGATTGTCCAGCACTTCAAACAAGCGCCGACTCTCATTCTGGTAACGATCAATAGCAGGCTGAATTTTTTCAGGAAAATAACGATGAAAGACATTTGCCTGTCCCATCATTGGGCCGACACCGCCCATTTGAAACATCAACCATTGAATCACTTTCGAACGACCCTTGGCATCGCTAGGCATAAGCTTGCCAGTCATCTCGGCAAGATAAATCATGATCGCCCCTGACTCAAAAACCGCAAAGTCATCATTACCACGATCCACTATCGCGGGAATACGACCGTTGGGATTGATAGCGAGAAAATCAGGATTTTTCTGCTCCCCCTCGCTGATATTGACGAAATGAGTTTCATATTCCAGACCCATAGCCTCCAAGGTACAGGAGGCCTTGTGGCCATTTGGCGTTGGCGCAGTGTAAAGCTCAATCATTATTATCCCCTGATGTTATCGAATCTAATAGCCGGATTTACCGTCTACAATTTTCTGATAGAAATCGGCATCCAAGGTTTCATAGACAGCTGACCCCGGCTTTAATACATAAATCAGATCGTCAATCTGATTTATGTGATAAGCGTCTTTACGAAGATTGCCCTTAAAAAGCTTGAAGGTCACCGTGGTTTCGACCTCGCCCTGAATTCGCACAAAAACAGGTCGCGCAAACGCCGCTAACTGGCCACACACATAAGGTGAAAACGTAGCAGCATCAAAGTTGACACCCTCTTTTAAAGTCAGCGCCGCCATCCCCGCCTTGCCCTCAATACCGGGTATTTCAACGCCATAAACATTGGCCACCTCAACCTGCTCATTGCCATTAAGGATTTCACCAACCTCATTGGTAGAAACGTTCTCGGAGCGCCAGCGGAAAGTATCACCCACCCGGTCAACAAATTGATAATGAGCAAGCCCCAAGGCAAAACCAACATCCATTTGGCGAACCAAATCACCGGTATTAAACCAACGATCGCCAGACTTCACGACGTCGCAGAGCACCTTACTCGCAGAGGCTTCTTTATCTTTGTAACCATCAAACTTAAATCTGTTGTCAATTTTAGTGAGCAGCAAACCTGGCTCACCCTTTTTAACCTCAAGCATTTTTCCTTTAGGACTGCGGACAATTTCATCGGCATCAACATCGTACTGCACTAACATCACCTTCGCTGAGGTGGTACCGATGGTACTATCTTTGTTCAGCAGATTAATGAAGATAGCGTTGCCTTCACTGGAACCGTACATTTCGCTAATTCGCTTCACACCAAAGCGATGACGAAAAGCATCCCACACATCTGGCCTCAAGCCGTTACCAACCATAGTCTCTAAGGGATTATTTTTTTCTGCCGCTGACTCAGGCTGCCCAGCAAGATAACGACATAGCTCACCAACATAGACAAACATATTGGTCTTGTGCTGCTGTACTTCGGGCCAAAACTTACTCGCTGAAAATTTACGGCGTAGAAAAATGGAGGCACCCGAGTAGAAGCATGCCCCTACACCCGGTCCAAGTCCGGTGAAGTGATATAAGGGCAGGCATAGATACAAACGATCTTCAGGCTTAGCCCTAAAACCAATTCGGGCGTAGGGTTCAGCCGCACTTAAAAAGCGACGATGTAAAATTACTGCGGCTTTTGGTAGACCAGTGGTACCCGAGGTGAACACGTAAAGCCCCTTCTCACCAGCGGTAATATCCAGGGTCTCGGGTAGATTACTCGTCGGCATTTTTTCAAGCCCAGCGCCCAGATCGCAAGCCCACTCTGGACATGCGGCCTTACCGAGATCCTTTACCCACAAGAAATCAGCATCCGCCAATCCCAGCTCGTCTTTCACCTCAGCAATACTGCCAAGTAACTCTTCGCCAACAATGCACTTCTTAGATTCAGTCGTGGTAATGCAATGTATTAAGGGCCGGCCGGTCAAACTGGTATTAATCAGTCCCGTGGCCGCACCTAATTTGGCTACTGCAATAATACAGGCCAACATCTCAATACGGTTTTCCATTATCAGCGCAACGCTATCACCGCGCTGGATACCCTGTTTTTTTAGCAAATGGGCATACTGGTTGGCAAGGGCATTAAACTGTCCCCAGCTCAATTCACGTCCCTCAAAGATTATCGCTGTGCGGTCTGCATAGCGTGCGGCGGTCTCCTGAAATAGACGACCCAGAGATTCTTTCTTGGATTCCTTGGGGGGCTGGTAAAGTACTGCGGGTAAAATAGGTAAAAAATCTTTTATCACTCGAATATATTCGTTCACGATTGACCCCTTGGCGACTGATTAACAATCAAAAAATTACTCCCGCGTACTGGCGGATACTTTATTTATTAAATACTAAGAATGTATATTTGTCGCTACGATGGCAATTAGCACTGCATTTCTGTATCAGCAGCCGGCCGGATGTAATTATTACTGGGCTTTGATAGCTCGGCGTCAAACTAATTACTGCACAGACCAATATAGACTTATTTCTCGCCAATAACATTGACTTCAACGACATCATCAACGATGGCATGAAAACCAACCTCGACAGACGTAATAAGGCTATTTATTGCGCTGGCAAGGAAATTTTCATGGCGAT
The DNA here is from genome assembly GCA_047624025.1 of Zhongshania sp. Taxonomy (GTDB): domain Bacteria; phylum Pseudomonadota; class Gammaproteobacteria; order Pseudomonadales; family Spongiibacteraceae; genus Spongiibacter. The sequence goes on along the minus strand of JBLHPB010000035.1, from coordinate 13,550 downwards.
TCGCCATAGGACATTTAAACTAAACATCAATCATCTAACCTTACATCGTAATGGCACAAAGAGTGACTTAATATATAAGTCCACGCAATGATCGTTCTACATGGCAACTCTGCATCCCCCTATGTACGCAAGGTGCTCGCTGTTCTCGCCCTTAAGTCACTACCCTATGAAAAAACACAGCAAATGCCATTTAGCAAAGATGCTGAATTTCAGAAAATCAGCCCTCTAGGCAAAATCCCTGCACTTCAAGATGGTGATCTCAGCCTTTGTGACTCGACGGTCATTTGTGAATACTTGGAAGATACTTATCGAAATGTGCGGGTATACCCAGAGAACATTAAAGATAAAGCCAAAGCGCGCTGGCTTGAGGAACTTGCTGGCCAAAAGTCACCGAGCTAGTGTCAGGTATTTTCTTTCAACGTTTTATGCGTCCCATGGCTTTTAAACAAGAAGCAGACGAGGAATTGATCGATAAGATAATTAACAAACAACTTCTCCCTATTCTGGATTATCCTCAGTCGCACGTCCCAGCTAAGGGCTTTATTTTCGGGAAACTATGCCTAGCCGACATCAGCCTAGTCAGCCTTTTTATTAATGCGGCCGATGCTAACTACCAGGTGGACGCCGAACGCTGGCCAAAATTTGTGGCTTTTATGCAGCGAGTCAAAGCCCATGAAGTCATGAGTCAAATACTGGCCAAAGAAGCCAAAATCTTGGGAATGAATGCCTAAGGAATCAAGTCGATATTTTTAAACAGTCAAGACTACAAAGTTTAATACATAATCTTCTTTAAAGTGAAAACAGCATAAACTGATTAATTAGGCCAATAGATATACTCATCACCCGGCTCAATATGCTCCTTAAGCGTTTTATCCACTGCCACCGGTGCCTCCAAGGTATACGGGTACAGAGGCCCACGCCCTTCGGTCTGATGCTTATCAAGTAAAGCACGTAATTCTTCTACTATTTCAGGCCTAGATTCGGCCAGATTGACTTGCTCAGTTGGGTCATTGGCAAGATCATACAGCCATTCCTTGTTGGGAAGCTCAGAAATCTGCAATTTCCAATCACCCTGCCTCACGACCCGATAATAACCACTTTGCCAAAACAGGGTTCGTGTCTGAGTCGCCGCAGGGACGCCATCAACTGCCCAAGGCATGATATTTATACCGTCAATTTCAAGATCATTGGGCAGACTAGCCCCCGCCGCCGCAGCCAAGGTAGGCATAATATCAATGTGATTCACTGGGGCGCTCACTATGGTGCCCGGCTGGATTTTATTAGGCCATTTCATAAATAGCGGGACACGAATTCCGCCCTCGAACATCGTTATTTTCCAGCCCCGGTAGGGAGCATTAATATCTTTCAAGCCCAGGTAACCGGCGCCGCCATTATCACTGGAAAACACCACGATGGTATTGTCCGCAAGGCCCTGCTCTTCAAGAGTCTGCATAATCCTGCCAACACTGCGGTCTATTGAACGGACCATAGCAGCATACACTCTTAAACGATGAGGCTTGATATCACCCACGGCTTCATAATCTTCGCGGGTCGCCTGCAACGGTGTATGCACGCCCCAGTGGGCCAGGTAAAGAAAGAATGGGCGATTTTTATTTGCCTTGATGGCTTTTATCGATTCATCCGTCCAGTAATCCGCCAAATACCCTTTGGGCAGGAAACGGTCACTGCCAGCATTGTTAAAAGAGGCCGCATATTGCATTTGCGCCCACTCGAATTTATCAATGGGGTCGAAATCAAGCTTGGCATTAACCACATTGGGATCGTTTTCAGGAAGATGAAGCCCGCTGGCCATAAACAAGCTTTCATCAAAGCCTTGATCATTAGGGGCAAAGCCCTCACCACGACCCAAATGCCATTTGCCTATATGCATGGTGTGATAGCCACGCTCTTTCAACACTTCAGCAACGGTCAATTCCGATCCGGGCAGGCCTTTCTCCTCATAACTTAGCCCGCCCTCATCAGCGTGTTTATTATATTTTGCCTTCGGTAAACCGTGATCCATACTATTTGCAATCGCAGCCACACTAGAACCCATGCCATCAGGTATCGGTGTGAATTCAAAGCCCGTGCGGCTCGGGTAACGCCCGGTCATAATCATGGCTCGGGAAGCAGCGCATATTGGCGCACCAGCATAAGACTGTTGAAATACCGCCCCTTGTGCCGCTAATTGGTCAATATTGGGCGTTTGTACCCGCCCATCTGCGACCCCACCACCAAAGCTTGAGATATCATTGATACCTAGGTCGTCGGCAAGAATAACAATAATATTGGGTGCTTGCTCTGAAGCGGAGTCCCTAGCAGTCTCCTCACCTTGCTGCCAAGTGATTTCTCTATTAGGCCCTATTGGAATACCATGATCGGAACGATACTTCACCACCGCGAGCATGAGATCAATTCGTTTAAACCATGCACCAGTCCCCAGCACAATCAGCAACAACAGCAGGCCGACAAGTATTTTTTTAGCCATAATATTTAACCCAACTCTCTATTTTCTTTATATTTATATTGCTGCTTAAGCATCTAGTCTTGAAGCTAGACCTGATCAATATTTACACAAGTACTGGACACAAAATATACACTATGTAAATATTATCGCAATAGATAGAGATAGATTAGAATACAAAACTCATTTGACTGACATTCAGGCAGCTGCTGCCTCGTGATAGGAATATGTCCAAAAACTGCCATAAACTTTATTTGTCGCTTATATTATTACTTTACACGGTGGCCTCGCCCGCCCAAGACAAGCAATGCCATGACTGCCACCAGCAGCAAGCGACAGACTGGCAAATATCTCATCATGCTAAATCCATGCAGGTGGCCAATAGCAAATCGATATTGGCGGAGTTTAACGGTGGTGGCGCAAGCCATAATGGTAGTCAATTTACATTTAGCAGGCTTGAGCAAAAGTATATTGTTGAAATTCAGGACCCTGGCCAAAAACCTCAGCAACACGACATTCAATACACCTTTGGCTTTACCCCACTTCAACAATACCTGATAGAACTTCCCGGCGGAAAATTCCAAGCTCTACCCATAGCCTGGGACAGTCGTCCACAAAATCAGGGGGGACAACGTTGGTACGACTTAGAATCCGACCTGCCTTGGGATCATTTTGGCTATAACTGGAACACCAGTTGCGCCGAATGTCACTCAACAAAGCTGGCAAAAAACTACTCCGAAGACACTCGCACTTTTTCAACTCAGTGGCAGGAAATCAATGTCAGCTGCTCTGCCTGCCACGGTGATGCAAGCGGACACTATCAATGGCTTAAAAAGTCCGAACAACAGCCATCAGCACCCTATGCCGGTTTTTCTGCCTCACTTGCCGAAGCAGGAAACTGGACACTCACTCCCGGAGCGAACATAGCATCCCGCTCATCTGCCCCGCCAGCGCAGCAGCAATTATCCAGCTGCGCGCAATGTCATGCTCACCGCAGAATTATCGATGACTGGTCGCTGGGCAAGCCAATCGACGACCACCTTGATATCTCGTTAATAAGCCCCCCGCTTTACTATCCGGACGGCCAAATTCATGGCGAAGTATTTGTCACTGGCTCGTTTATGCAGAGCAAAATGTTTCAAGCGGGCGTGGTATGCAGCAACTGTCATGAACCACATTCCTTAAAATTACGCGCCGAAGGTAACGCACTTTGCAGCCAATGCCATGTCCCCAGCGTATTCGACACCGCCAAACATCATCAACACCCCGAGGGTTCCACGGGTAGCCAGTGTGTCAGTTGCCATATGCCAGAAACAACTTACATGGGCGTAGATGATCGCAGAGATCACCGTTTTGGCATCCCCAACCCACACCAAACAGTTATCGACAACACCCCCAATGCCTGCATGCAATGCCATAAGGACAAAAGCCCTGAGTGGGCGGCAAAGTCGATAAAACAGCCAAGTGCAAAATCATCGGCTCACGACAAACACAGTAGCGCCTTTTCACGCCATGATCACCAACAAGGACTGGCAATAGCAGAGCTAGAGAGCATCATTAATGACCATGCCCTTGCCGCTATCATTCGCGCCTCGGCGCTTATCCGAACCGACTATGCTGCCGACACTAAGTTGCTTAACACTGCGATTAAAAATCTTAGTGACCCCTCCCCTATGGTCAGGATGGCAGCGGTGCGGGCATTCACCCGACAGCCCTTAAATATCCGAAAACAGTATTTATCGAACTTAATCAGTGACAAAAGCAAATTGGTCAGACTGGAAGTTGCCAAGCTCCTGAGTCCGCTTTATACCGCTGACCTCAGTCTCAGCAGCTCACAAGGCGCGGATCTCGATACCTTGATCAGAGAGTATGAGCGTTCGCTTGTTATTAATGCTGACAACCCGGCCACGCAATTGAATTTAAGTAGTCTCTATGCAGATACACAGCGTCAGCAAAAAGCTGAACAAGCCCTGTTAGCGGCCATTGCTATCGATTCCGAATACAGTCCAGCCTATGTCAATTTAGCGGACCAGTATCGCGCGCAAAATCTACCGGAAAAATCCCTTTCCACCTTACTGAAGGCCAGTGTGGTAATGCCCACAGACGCAAGCATTCAATACGCCCTAGGTTTGGCCTTTTTCCGCTTGAAAAACTACCAAAATGGCCTTGCTGCGATAAAAAATTCCGTCGATCTCGACGCTGGAAATGCGGCTTATCTCTACCTCTACGCTGTCGCTCTGGAACAGACCGGTCAATCATCGCAAGCCATTAGCGAACTACATCGTTTTATCGACAAGTTCCACGAAAATAGTCTAAACCTTGAATTGCTAGTGCGCTATGAAATCAAATACGGTCAACAGGCCCACGCGCTAGTCCACATCAAATCCTGGCTAGCAAGAGAACCTTATTCAATAGTCGCCCAGCAATTACAACAAGCCGCCTCCCGCCAACCTTGAGGCCACAATGATATACTGCCGACACACCACAAAGGACATACAATGGCACGCCCCTATTTAAACAAGGCTGATCGTAAAGAAATGTTGCTGGATACTGCCGCTAGCATTGTGGACAATGCCGGCTGGAATGAATTGAGCATGATAACACTGGCTGAGAAAGCCTCAGTTAGCCGGCAATTAATTTACCAAAACTTTAAATCCGTTGGTCAATTGACTGAAAACACCGCTGACTATATGTTCGAAAATCTGTATTCAGCAACACTGGCTGTTTTGAGTGATAACGACAGCGATATTATTAAAGCCATCCAGGAAGCCCAGGCTGTATTGCTAACGCTGCCAGCAGGTCGTGTTCAAGCGCTGTGGAATATCATCTCGAACAATTCATCTAAAGAGACTCAATTCAGTAAAATCAGTCGACGTTATCGACGTCTAATATCAAATCTCTACACGCCGATAATTATGCAGTCGATGAATTTAGACAAAGAAAAAGCGCGCCAAACAGCCTGGCTCATTATGATGTCATTCTGGGGAGCCCAACAGCTTGTTAATGATAAAAGCATTGACACTGAAGACGCCAAAAATCTCATCACATGGTATGTAGAAAGATTTTCAGCGGGTTGCAAAATCCAAAGCAGTTAATAATTTTATCCAAAAAAAATGGATATTTTATAGCAGGAAAAAGCCTGTTAAAGGCTGCTCTAAAAATAGTAATTGCCGCGTTGTGGCGAGCGTGCACCGCACCGAGAATGTCGATTTTACACGAAGTAAATAAACATTCTAGTACGCAGCTGACGATGTCCATAGCGTGAAAAAGTGTACTTTTAGCGCTGTCTTTAAAATAAATACCGCGCGGTGACACCCACAGTAACTGGCGGTGTACTAAAGGTCTGATAAGAGCCGACCGGTGAGTTCAACCGGGTATCAATCACGGTATGGATATTCGCGGGGGCAATCTGGGAGACATGCATTTCATCCGTGATGTTTTTTCCCCAAACTGCTAAATCCAAGCTGTCATCACGCCAGCCTACTCGCAAATTAGCAAGGTGATTAGCGGGTTGATCAAACAGTGGATCAAGTGCCGAACTGCTATTGGCCTCACCAGAATAGGTGTAATCAAAGCGCGTATAAATATCACCACCGGCAAAGGGATAACGCCAGTTCAGCGCTATATTCGACTTTATTTCTGCAGATGCAGGAAGGTGTTGACCACTTAAATCACACTGCCCAAAGTCATTATCGGGCGTCTTTCCGTAATAACACTGGCCGCCGGTATAGCGATCAAAGACAGTGTCGATAAAAGCAAAATTGAACGTGGCTGAAAGATTCTCGGTGACTATCATCGTCGAGTCTATTTCAATACCATCAACCGTGACCAAATCGGCATTATTGATAATGAATACCAGTCCTGCAAAACTCGCATTTTGAAAGCCCTGGTATTCAGTATGGAACATCGCCATATTCACGCGGGCACGTCGGTCCAAAAATTCCGTTTTCAAACCAAGCTCATAATTTGTCACTTCTTCCTCACCAAAGGGACGCATCTCATCGGTTGCCGTGCCGTATTGCAAACTAAACCCGCCGGCCTTAAAGCCGGTTGAGACCGTGCCATATAGCATGGTGTCCCCGCTCAAAAAATAACTAGTGGAAATAGATCCGGTTACTGCTTCAAAACTGTCGGTCTGATCAAAATCATTACCGTCTGGGGTTACCTGACACATTAAGTTAGTATTAAGTGGGGGGACACAACCTAGTTCCGATAATTCAGTAGTTTGAGTCACAACACCGGTTTTTTCTTCGAAGGAATAACGTAAGCCAAGTGCGGCTTTCCATTGCTCACTGAAAGAAAAATCCAACTTACTGAAAAAGCCCACACTCTCAGTATCTTGGGTAATATAGTAATCTCCGCGATCACCCTCAACACCTAGTATAGGAGCTTGAGCCGGCAGCAATATCCCACCAGGCAAGGCGCCTCTACTAGCCAATTCAACCGCGACAGCGTTACCGTATTCTTCGATATCTTCCTCGGCAAGAAACTCTGGTAGATTGCGATCACCACGAATAAAGGTATTGGTGTAATAAAAGCCGCCGACCAGCCAATTAAACGGACCATCACTATCTGACGCTGCTCGTAATTCCTGAGAAAAAGACTCACCAAACTGTCGATCATTGAAGACAGAAGCATGCAAACTCATCTGTTCAACATCGCGCATCTCGGTGAGAGAGTCGTAATCATCAAAGCTGCTAATGGAAGTGAGTGTATAACCGTCACCGCTGTACTCCAGTTTGAAGATAACATCCAGCGACTCACTGGTGTAGATGATGGAGTCGTCGTTCTCGACAAGACGATCTGAGGGGTCATTGGGAATACTCAAACTGCCCCCAGCCCGAGTAATCACTGAGCGAGTGGCATCGCTTAAAAACAAATCGCCGGTCATTGGGTTCATGTCTTTTTCGCTGTAACCCACAATCAAACGTGCCGTCAGAGCATCGCTAAAATCCGCCTGTAATTGACCTCGTATCGCGTAACCGTCCTGACTATCGCCGTCTGGGCCAGCGACGTTGTCAATAATCTCGTCGCGCTTGGTATCCACAAAGCTAACACGGCCATTCAACCATGAGTTAAGTGGGCCACTGACGTATGACTTAAACTGCCGTAAGCGGTCCCCGCCAACAGTTGCCTCGGCCATGGCCTCAAACTGCTCAGTCGGCCCCTGAGTATTAACACTAATCACACCCGCGGTGACATTTTTTCCGTGCAAGGTACTTTGCGGGCCTTTTAGCACCTCGATCGAACTGACATCGACGATATCGCCGATACCGATACCCGAGCGCGAGCGAAAAGCACCATCAATAAAAAGTCCGGTTGCCGGTTCAAAGTTGGGGATATTCCCCGCATTACCAATATTACGCACCCGGAATGTAGTCGCCATAGGGCTAATATTGGTGAGCACCACCAATGAAGGTACTTGTGCGGCGATATCACCGATATCATTAAAGCCAATATCCTGAAGCTGATCAGCCGTTAAAGCCGACACCGCAACAGGCACAGTTTGCATGTTTTCTTGGCGCTTTTGGGCCGTCACGATGACCTCTTCGAGCTGAACCGCATAAGTCGCTAGCGGACAAGTTATCAAAGCCAATGCGGCTAACTGTAATTTTCCGTTGTTATTTTTCATATAATGATTTCACTCACAAGCATCATCGGTTATAGAGATTATTGACCGCCAGCGGGTTCTAGATTTATTTCATTCTCAAACACGTTAACATGAAATTTACATGGTGTACATATCTTCAGGAATGGGCATAATAGCGACGAAAAACGCACTATCGCTCAACACCAATTTTCAGCATATAGCTCACCGGTAGAATATTCTTTGCGCGACAATATTCCTTATGACACCACTCTATGTCTCTTTGGGATCTAGCCGCTGCTCTTCCAAGGGCGAGCCTTAACGGTACTCCATTTTTGCTGATATCCGATTAAATAAATTGGGTAAAAACCGTTTTATGGTAGGCGCAAGCGCACTAATCCCCTTGCCAACCACCACTTCGTCGCGCTCATTGACTATGGCTTTGATAATCTCTTTCACGCATTGCTCTACTGGCATGCCGTTGATTATTGAATCGTCATTTTTATTCTGAGCCACGCCGCTCTCATTGAGTGCATTGATCGCGATATTGGTTTGAATGGAACCAGGGCATACCGTCAGGCATTGAATACCCTGGTGCGCGGTTTCCGCACGCAAACAATCCATAAAGCCAACAACAGCGAACTTGGAGCCCGAATAGCCTGTGCGTAACTTAGAACCAATTTTACCCGCCACACTACTGACACTCACAATCATTCCCTGATGCTGCGCCAACATGCTAGGCAACAACGCCTTGGTCATCGCCACCGAGCCAAGGTAATTAACCTCCATCAACTGCCGGTAAACTGACAAATCGGTATCAATAAATAAGGATCGCTGGGAGATGCCGGCATTATTAATCAGCACATGAACTGGCCCAATATTGAGTAATTGGGCTTGTACCGCGTCGACCAGCTTATCGGCATCAGCCAAATCCAAAGGCACCACCCAATGCCGCCCCAGCCCACCCGGCAGTGACTCCGCGATCGTGATTAAGTTATCACGACGCCTGGCAGACAAGACAATACGAGCTCCTTTTACCGCTAGCTGCCGGCAAAGCTCAAGACCTATCCCTGAGCTCGCCCCGGTAATCCAAAAGGTTTTATTCTCGATTTCCATTGCCGCTCCCGGTGATACTCACTATTGGTGGACTCAACATAAGCTAGTAATCTCAACTCTAAATTACCGGACGTACCTCGTAGCCTTGCAAGATTGATCGCAAGGTTCGACTGATTCGCGTTTGTTGCTTGATCATTTCCAGCTTCGGCCAGGTACTGCGCTCACCGGAATCTATCAACTTTTGCATTGCCTTCTGCTTTGGAAAGCTGAGTAATGTAAAGGGGTTAGTCATGCGGCTATCAGGCAGAATATTGATATCACCCATGTATTCCTGATTAATCAGCGAGCGCATGATGGACGTTGCCCGTGTAGGCATGCCATTACCCTTATCGATACGGTCAACTATCAGCATCGCCGCGTTAAACCAGTCTCGACTAGATTGCCGGCTTGCATGTTGTAATATGCCGAACACCGAGGACTTGCGCAGGCTATCAGTGACAAATGGCAAAACAAAGGGATTGGTCTGACTGACAATATAATGATTCACTCCATAAAGCCGTGCCAAGCGCTTGGCCGGCATATCATCGCTCACCGAGCCGTCAACCCACTTCCTTGATGGCAGATAGGGCTTGCGCTCCCCCTTAGACCCCAGTGCTTGCAGTGTGACAGGAGGATAAATACCGGGCACCGCGGCTGAGGCCATCACGGCGCTGCGGATAAGCACACTGGGCGATGTCGTGGCATTTAATAATCGAGAAGTCTGATGGGTTTCCGCGGGGGCCACTGAGATATTCATGGCTCGACCAGAGTGCTCAAAGGCCTGCTGAAAGGTTAAATCAGGAATAAACTTGGCAATACTGTCTTCAATATCACGAGCCCGAGAAATGCCCATCCGCGGGTATATTGTGCCCAGTTTATCGAGAAAATATTCGGCATTTAATAAGGCAGACAATTCTTTATCTGAATGGGTGGACACCACACTGCCGACAATGGCGCCGCCACTTGCGCCAGACAAAACGGTTGGCAATAAGTCTGCCTCAACCAGAGCTTTAATGACGCCAACATGGAAAAAAAGCAGCGAACCTGAGCCGCTGAGCATCAATGCAGTATGGCCAAAACAATGACTGGCTCTATCAAAAAAATCGCGTTTTTCTTCCGCGCTGATATCGCCACTACCTTCACTGGCTAGCAGCTCGAGGGCATCAACAATCTCATCAATATAGTCTTCTACAAGGTGCTTGGTACCCGACTTCGCGCGTGAATATAACGTCGCACGCCCCATCCCAGCCATATTACCGTGAATACCCTCGTTCAAAATGTAGAGCAATTCCTGATAATCTTGCTGGGCCTTCAAGCTGCGTAAGCGGTCAAGGCGAGTGCGAATTGACGCATAATCATACTCTCGACTTTGTTCTGTTTGACGCCAGTGATCGAGTCCCGAAGAGTGATCGTAGGCCTTGGCAGCCAGCTGCCACTGGGCATAGTCATTAGCCTTCTTGAAATTACGTTCTAATGACCACTTTTTAACAAGTAACATATCCGTCCCATTTAACTAATAAAATCAACACACCTTGATTAGACAGTAATTGTGTCATTAAATGCAATGTGTAAATACCGAAAATTAAGACGCGGTAATACATTCCCCTCACCAATGAAAAAACTAGGCTTTTTCCTTGGACATCACAAACGAATATGGCGGAAGGTGAGTTTTTATCATTTATATGAATGATAAAATAATAGGCCGCTGTTCACGATAATGGGGCTTCGAGCTTAATTCTACAAGTCAAGTAGATCACAAGAGAGACAATGTCAAAGCCACTAATAGAAACGGAAAACGATGGTCGTCGGCAACGCACCGAGCGCAGCCGTGCTGCCATCATTACAGCTTCGTTAAGTTTATTAGAAGAGGGCATCCTCGTCCCCACCGCTCAACAGATTTCAGATCGAGCCGAAGTGGGTATACGAACCTTTTTCAGACATTTCGACGATATGAACACGCTCTTCGAGGCGGTTGATAACAGCATCCGCGATGAGTATGAAGCCTTCGTCATTGGCGGTGATCGCAATGGTACGCTGGAAGAGCGCATTGATCACGCCATAGAGAGGCATTCAAACGCTTACGAAAAAGTCACTAATATTGTTTTATCAGCTGCCGCACAACGCTGGCGTTCCGATGTTCTGCGTAAAAATTATGCCCGCAGTCAGCGCGACCTGCGAGAAGACTTGGATAACTGGTTACCAGAGATTAAAGATTTACCCCAATCAACCCGGGAAGCCATTGATGCCATTGCATCGTTTGAGATGTGGAATCGGCTGCGGGAACATCAGGGCCTTGGCAGACCCGAAAGCCTAGAAATAGTCAGCAGCATGCTTAAAGCCCTCATCCTCAAATAAGCCCCTAGCAGGGGGGGAACACCGACGTGCCGATAATATCGACGCTCATCTCGAAGCCATTAGGTGGTAGCTTTAGCTATTTTTTCGGCGAGCAAGCGCTGAATTTCTTTAGCAAAAAGCCATAAACGATCCTGCCCCCAGAGCGCGAGCACTTGTTTACCGTGCTCATCCAAGAGTTTTAAACTGGGAACGCCCCAAAGGCCGGCTTCATACATAGCTAAGCGATTTTGCTCCAGCTCCGCCTCCCAGGCGGAGTTCCCTAAATGAGCTTGAGCAGACTCCCAATCCAAGCCAGCCTGTTCAACCACAAGCCGTAATCCGCCGATTTTATTGGTGTTAACACCTTCAGTAAATGCGCGACGCAAAAAACTCGATATTAGTTCGCTGCCCTTACCCTGCTGGCAAGCCCAGGGATACAGCGAATAACACTGCCTAACGGGGTCTCCGATAGGATCATAAATCGGCCCAAACGCGGTGCCTGCAGCCCTCGCCTCTCGAGCGCAATCGGTCATTATGTACGTGCCCTTTTCACGGGTTGCGGGCACCCCGCGCATGACCATCGGCAGCACCGGCCTAACCACAAGCTTCACACCAGTATTGCGTGCCAGCTCCACTGCGCGATCAAATATGATCGCCGTATACGGGCTACGTAAAGACGGATAGATTTCCAAGCTTAGCGTGCCATGATCCTTGACCGCGCCAGTCTCAACTTCCTTACGAGGAGCCAACATCGCTTCAGTGGAACGCATATCCAGACCGAGATCCGCTAAACGCGCTTCAAGATGGTAGAGACGATCGACGCCCCAATACCATTCTTTGCCGTAGTAGAACATCGCACCGGAGTAATGCCCAAGTAGCTCGCGTCGCTCATTGCCTTGCTTAAGTCGAATCGCGACATCTGTTGGCCCAGCTGACCCCAAGCGTTTGCCAAGTGAGGTCAACCCGGCTTGGTCATGACGCCAAAGCGCAGTAGTGACCGCGATTACACAGTCGATAAATCCGGCTGCCTGCTGATTTGCCAATATTGCGCTGGCCTGTGCCACCAATTCATGCGTTGGTATTGCTTGATTGAGGGGGAAATCCAAGCCGTAATGCGGCGCAATATTACACGCATCTTCTCTTGCTAGGTTTAGCAAGAGTTCGGGCTCTGGGGCATTATTACCGTAGGGGCCAGACACTAGATGACAGATCACATCAACATCATAGCGCTCGCTAAACTGCTGTAATAACTGCGCAGCCAAATGGCTGTAGCCATCATCCACCTGATGAAAATATTCAACTACAGCTCGCGCCCCAGTTTTACTGCGCAGTTTCTCATGCTTTGCACGAGATTTACGTAGGTAGTCGGGGCGCGCCAAACGCGTCATGAATAACTTTGAAGCAATCCATCTGAATAATCGGCTCGGCTCGGAGGTAGATGCACCGCCCTGATCTTTAAAGGTCTCACTCATTACTCTTTATTCCTCTGCAGGATGACGACCAGACGTACCCTGACCAACAGTCGTAGCTAAATCCACACAAGCTACACTAAGCGTATTTGTCATCCCGCAATTCACGACGCAATATTTTTCCTACGTTGCTTTTGGGCAGCGCATCTAGCAAACGCACCATCTTCGGTACCTTGTAGCCGGTTAACTGCTTGCGACAGAAATCACGCAACTGCTGTTCTGATAAATCAGGGTTGGAAGTGACGGCATAGAGACACACTCTCTCACCACTCTTTTCATCTGGTCGACCAATCACCGCACACTCAATGACATCAGGGTGGGTATACACTACGTTTTCAACTTCATTGGGGTAAACATTAAAGCCCGACACCAATACCATATCCTTTAAGCGATCGACTATGCGGTAATAACCACCCGCTAGCTTTACAGCAACATCGCCGGTGTGGAAAAAACCTTCTGCATTGATCGCCTCGTCAGTTGCGTCTGGGCGATTCCAATAGCCGACCATTACCTGTGGACCGCGCACAATCAGCTCTCCCCTTTCACCTTCGGCAACCTCCCTGCCCTCGCCATCCACCAATTTGACATCCAAGCCAACAAC
>JBLHPB010000034.1:0-23260 GCA_047624025.1 Zhongshania sp. | reverse complement strand
GATTGCGGCTAATTTACTGTGGGCGATATCCAAAGTCCGCCGTCCGGGGCAGGCGCGGGCGGGTCATTATCCCGGTGCCCATGTTATTGCTCAGCAGCTGGCTGATGGTGTGACTGAAAAGCGTATCCTGTTAGATGTAGAGGGGCGCGCACCAGTGAGGGAGGGGGCTGAGATTGTTAATGCTGCTGGAGAGTCTCGGGGTCGCGTCACTAGTGGTGGCTTTGGTCCCAGTAGTGGTGGCCCGGTGGTGATGGCCTATGTCAGTAGCGCCGCTATGCAATCTGCAGAAGCCTTGTTTGCCAGTGTGCGAGGAAAATTGTTGCCGGTCAGCTTGCGTACATCCCCCTTTGTTGAACAGCGTTATTTCCGAGGCTAGGGGGTAGGCGATGAGCTTTGCCACCGGAGTGATTGAGGGTTTTTACGGGCGACAGTGGCACTGGGAGCAGCGTCTTGCTCTACCCGAACGCCTCAAGCACTGGGGCTACGATGCTTACATCTATGCCCCTAAGGGTGATGCCAGTCTCCGCAGCGCTTGGCAGCACTCATTTACTGTTTCTCATCGGCAGCATTTACTGAAACTCTCCCAGTCCTGTCATCAATCTGGAATTCTCCTTGGAGTAGGTTTGTCGCCAGTGGGTTTGCAGGCGGCTTATACCCCACAAGACAGGCAACTGTTAAAGGCGAAGGTTGCCGCTATCGTCGAACTGGGTGCTGATATTTTGTGGGTGCTGTTTGATGATCTGCCCGCCGGCAATCTCAGCTTGGCTGATAATCAGCTCGCGGTGGTGAATGATATTCGTCAATGGCAGCCAGCGTTGAAGTTAGCGGTGTGCCCCAGTTACTACAGTTTTGATCCGGTGCTGGAAACCTTGTTTGGGGTCTGCCCTGAAAATTACTTTGCGGATTTGAGCAAGGGCTTGGATCAGGATATTGATCTGCTGTGGACAGGGAATAGGGTGGTGAGCGATAGCTATGCCGCCGAAGATATCGCCAGGGCCACGCGATTGCTAGGACGTAAACCCTTGCTTTGGGATAATTACCCGGTAAACGACGGACGTAAAATTAGTCGATTTCTACACTTGGCCCCCTTTGTGGGCCGACCCTGGCAGCTTAGTCAGTGGTGCAGTGGTCATATTGTTAACCCTATGAACCAGTATCATTTGTCTGGTCTAGTGCTGCCCACTTTAGCCGAGCTATATCGCAGCAAGGCCGCTTACAATTCTAATCAGGCATTTCGAGCCGTGTTGGCCAATTTGCCAACACGGCTGGCAGAGCTTTTACTCAGGGATGCTGGTTCTTTCCAGAGTAAGGGCTTGGATGGAATAAATGATGAAACTAAGCAGGAATTATTGGCTGAATACGCCAGTGTGAGCCATCCTGTAGCGGTTGAAATATGTGATTGGCTGGAAGAGAAGTATCGCTTTGATCCTGCTTGTCTGACCGATTAATTAATGAGCTTGGCTTGCCAAGTTTTTCGTAATACGGTAGTTTTAGCCCCCAATGTTTACATGGTAAACATAAAATCAAAGGCAAATGCCGCCGCCACAATACTCAATTCGAGGAAAAACAATGATTTATCAAGGCAAGGCGTTAACTGCGAAATACCTGGAAGACGGTATTGCGGAGCTCTGTTTCGATTTACAGGGTGACTCAGTCAATAAATTTAATCGTGTAACTCTGGATGAGTTAAGCGAAGCAACCGCCGCACTGGCCGCCGAAAGTGGACTGAAAGGCGTCGTGGTAAGCAGTGCTAAAGGCGTGTTTATCGTTGGTGCTGATATTACTGAGTTTACCGAATTATTTAAATTGCCGGATGCGGAACTCCGCGCATGGTGCACTCGCGCCAATGATATTTTTAATGCCTTTGAAGATTTGCCGGTGCCAACCGTCGCAGCTATTAACGGCGTGGCATTAGGTGGTGGTTTTGAAATGTGTTTGGCCTGTGACTTCCGCGTGATGTCCACCAGCGCTATTGTGGGTTTGCCTGAAGTAAAATTAGGTATCAACCCTGGCTTTGGCGGTACCGTGCGTCTGCCTCGTGTTATCGGCTGTGATAACGCAATGTTGTGGGCGGCAACCGGTAATCCACAAAAACCTGATGCAGCCTTGAAAGATGGCGGTGTTGATGCGGTTGTTGCCCCAGAAATTTTGAAAGATGCGGCGTTGGATCTGCTTAAGAAGACTATTGCCGGAGATTTTGACTACAAGGCCCGTCGTGTCGAAAAAACCTCGCCAGTTAAGTTAAATGATATTGAGCGCATGATGTCTTTCACCACTGGTAAAGCAATGGTAGCTCAGCAGGCGGGTAAGCACATGCCTGCGCCGATTACTGCGGCAAAATCCATGGAGCGTAATGCCGGCTTGCACCGTGCTGAGGCGATTGAAGTGGAAATCGATCACTTCATTAAATTGGTGCGTACGCCACAGGCGACGGCCTTGGTTGGTTTGTTTCTCGCCGAACAGGCAGTGAGTAAAGCGGCTCGTGGTTTTGCCAAGCAGGGTGGCGAGATCAAGCAGGCTGCAGTATTAGGCGCCGGTATTATGGGCGGTGGTATAGCTTATCAATCTGCTTATAAAGGCACGCCAATTCTGATGAAAGATATCGCAGAATCGGGTCTTGAGCTGGGTATGAAAGAGGCGGGCAAGTTACTGGCTAAGCGCGTTTCACGTGGCCGTATGACCGCAGATAAAATGTCAGCGGTGCTGAGCAGTATTCGTCCCTCACTGAGCTATGACGGCTTCGATAAAGCTGATGTTATTGTTGAGGCTGTTGTCGAGAACCCTAAAGTTAAGCGCGCGGTATTGGCCGAGACTGAGAAGCATATCCGTCCCGACGCTGTATTAGCGTCTAATACTTCTACAATTTCTATTACACATCTTGCAGAAGCTCTTGAAAGGCCTGAGAATTTCTGTGGCATGCACTTCTTTAACCCAGTTCACGCGATGCCCTTGGTTGAAGTTATTCGCGGTGAAAAAACCAGCGAAGAAACCATTGCCAAGGTTGTTAAGTACGCCTTGCAAATGGGCAAAACCCCCATCGTTGTAAACGATTGCCCAGGCTTCTATGTAAACCGCGTGCTATTCCCGTACTTTGCTGGCTTCGACATGCTAATTCGTGATGGCGCAGACTTCCGCAAGGTCGATAAGGTTATGGAAGGCTTTGGCATGCCAATGGGTCCAGCCTACCTAATGGACGTTGTGGGTATTGATACTGGCTACCACGCCGCTGAAGTCATGGCAGAGGGTTTCCCAGATCGCATGCGTCATGATTATAAGGGTATCTCCGAGATGATGTTCGAGGCGAATCGCTACGGTCAGAAGAATGGACTGGGCTTTTATCGCTACGAAGAAGACAAAAAGGGCAAGCCTAAGAAGTGTGAGGACGACGCGGCACTAGCCATGGCGGCAACAGCCAAGCAGGCTAGTACTGATTTGACTGACGAGGACATCGTTGCACGTATGATGATTCCTATGTGCATTGAAACCATGCGCTGTATTGATGAAGGTATTTTGCGTGACCCGGCCGACGCCGACATGGGTCTAGTGATGGGTATTGGCTTCCCGGTTTTCCGCGGTGGCGCTCTGCGCTATATCGATCAAATGGGTGCTAAAGCGTTTTGTGATATGGCTGATCGTTATGCCGATCTTGGGCCGCTTTACCAGCCTACCGAAAGCCTCCGCCAGATGGCGGCAAATGGCGAAACTTTTTTTAAATAAGCGGGCGGAGAGAAACAATGACTTTTAAAGCAAATGATGTGGTAATTGTCGATTGCGCCCGCACAGCGATGGCGCGGTCTAAAAATGGTGTGTTCAGAAATGTTCGTGCCGAAAATATGTCGGCAGCGCTGATAGACGCCTTGCTTGAGCGTAATCCTGGGGTTGATCCTGCTTCTTTTGAAGATTTGATCTGGGGTTGTGTAAACCAGACCAATGAGCAGGGCTGGAATATTGCACGTATGATCTCGGTGATTACTAAGCTGCCCCACGAAGTGGCTGCCCAGACTGTCAGCCGTTTGTGCGGTTCGTCTATGTCTGCCCTGCATACCGCTACTCAGGCGATTATGAGCGGCTACGGCGACACTTTTATGGTTGGCGGTGTTGAGCACATGGGCCATTTGGCCATGAGTCACGGTGTTGATCCTAATCCACAGGCCAGTAAATTCGTGGCCCGTGCATCCGGTATGATGGGCATGACCGCAGAAGCGCTGGGTATGCTGCACGGTATAAGTCGTGAGCAGCAGGACCAGATGGGCTTGCGTTCGCATATGTTGGCGGCTGACGCGCGCGCCAACGGTCGCTTTGATAAAGAAATTATTGCGATTGACGGGCATGACGACGAGGGTCGTAAGATTCTTGTTAAACAAGATACTACTATCCGCCCGGAAACAACGCTGGAAAGCCTAGCTGCGCTGCGTCCTGCTTTCGATCCCCGCAATGGTACAGTTACCGCCGGCACCAGCTCGCAGATCGCCGATGGCGCTTCAGCAATGATCGTGATGTCTGGTCAACGCGCAATGGACTTGGGGCTGTCACCTCGCGCCAAGGTTATTGGTATGGCTGTTGCTGGTGTAGATCCGTCAATCATGGGCTATGGTCCAGTGCCGTCTACTCAGAAAGCCTTAAAGCGTCTTGGTATGACCATGGACGATATTGATACTGTTGAGCTCAATGAAGCCTTTGCTGCCCAGGCTCTGCCTGTGCTTAAAGATCTAAACTTGCTCGACAAGATGGACGACAAAGTCAACCTGAATGGCGGTGCAATCGCTCTGGGTCACCCTTTTGGCTGCTCAGGTACTCGTATTGTCGGTACCCTACTGAATGTGATGGAACAGCGTGATACCTCGGTGGGCTTGGCGACCATGTGTATTGGTATGGGGCAGGGCATTAGCACCATAATTCAGCGGGTCTAAACCTGCTGAGCCTACACAGCATTATAAATAAATGCTGTGTAGGCAGCGATTGTGCCTCAAGTCTGCTTGATCACGCATGACTGCTGTGGCACAATCTCGTTCCTCGCGCAGCAAGCTTGCGCGATTTTTGTTTGTAAACCGTGATAATTCAATATCTTAAGTCGGTTTACGGGTGTGCGGATGTGGTGAAATTGGTATACACGCCAGATTTAGGTTCTGGTGCCGCAAGGCGTGAGAGTTCGAGTCTCTCCATCCGCACCATTTCAAAGAATTCTTATAAGTGACCAAGTCAAAATGCCTTCGGCCATTTATGTTTCACAGATCTGTTTTGAGGACCATCGATGCAAGTTTCGGTTGAAACAACTTCCGGCTTAGAGCGCCGTCTAATCGTAGGTGTACCTGCGGCCCGTGTTGACGGCGCTGTTGATAGTCGCCTGCAAAAAGCTGCCCGCACTGTAAAGCTTGACGGTTTCCGTCCGGGTAAAGTGCCCATGAGTGTGGTGCGTCAGCGTTTTGGCGAATCGGTTCGCATGGAAGTCCTTGGCGAGGTGATGAACGAATGCTTCTACGAAGCCATTCAGCAGCAAGACCTTAAGCCAGCAGGCCGCCCCAATATCGAGCCAAAAAGCCTTGAGGCGGGTAAAGACATCGAGTTTGTAGCCACCTTTGAAGTTTTTCCGGTTATTGAAGCCAAAGATTACAGCTCTATTGCGGTGAAAAAGCCCGTAGCTGAAATCACTAGCGCCGATGTTGAAAAAATGATCGACAATTTGCGTAAACAGCGCGCCAGCTGGGACGCCGTTGAGCGTGCCGCGGCTGAAGGCGATCAGGTCAATATCGATTACTTGGGCACCAAAGACGGTGTTGAGTTTGACGGCGGCAAAGCTGAAGGCTCTGATCTGGAACTGGGTTCCGGCCGTATGATTAATGGCTTTGAAGACGGTATTGTTGGCATGAAGGCCGGTGACGAGAAAGTGTTGTCGCTGTCATTTCCTGCGGATTATCACAGCGAAGACCTGAAGGGCGCTGCTGTTGAGTTTAAAGTAACCCTGAACTCCGTCAATGAGCAGACTCTGCCTCCTTTGGACGATGAGTTGTTTGGCGCCTACGGCGTTAAAGAGGGTGGCGAAGCCGCTTTTCGGGTTGAAGTTGGAAAAAATATGGCTCGGGAGTTGAAAAACGCCACTAAGTCCCGCATTAAGAATCAGGTAATGGAAGGTGTTTTAAAAGTCCACGCCGATTTACAGGTGCCTAAAGCACTGGTAAGTCAGGAAATTGACGCTTTACGCAACCAGCAAATGCAGCAGTTTGGTGCCATGGCTGAAAAGCTTAATGCCGCCGATATCCTGCCAGATGATTTGTTCCGTGATAATGCCGAGCGCCGTGTTAAATTGGGCTTGATATTAAACGAGCTGATTAATGCCGAAGGCATTACCGCTGAGGCTGACAAAGTTCGCGCCGCCCTAGAAGAAATGGCCACTAGCTTTGAAGATAAAGAAGAAATTATTAACTATTACATGGGCAATCCGCAGCAGCTTCAGCAGATCGAAGGCATGGTCATCGAAGAAGAAGTTGTTGAGAAATTGCTTGAAAAATCGAAGGTTAGCGAAGAAACCTTAAGCTACGAAGAAGTTATGTCGCCAGCGGCGGAAGAAGAGGCAGATGCGTCCTAAGCGAAATAGGCTGCTGTGCTAATCTCCGAATAAGCGACTGAACCCCTGGTTCCGTCGCTTGTTTTTTTTCTGGCTGAGAATAATTCAGATCACTAATGACGTTACGGAAGAGTGTAAATATGGCGCGCAACTCAATAGACGGTATCAATAATAACGCGATAACAAATCTTGGTCTCGTGCCGATGGTCGTCGAGCAGACGGCGCGGGGCGAGCGTTCTTATGATATCTACTCGCGCCTGCTAAAAGAGCGTGTAATTTTTTGTGTCGGTCAGGTCGAAGACCATATGGCCAATCTTATTGTGGCCCAGCTATTGTTTCTGGAGTCCGAGAATCCTGATAAAGACATCCATCTCTATATCAATTCTCCCGGTGGCTCGGTAACGGCGGGACTAGCCATTTACGACACCATGAAATTTATTAAGCCGGATGTTAGCACTATGTGTATTGGTCAAGCGGCCAGCATGGGCGCTTTCCTGCTTAGCGGCGGAGCCAAGGATAAGCGTTTTATCCTGCCAAATGCGCGTACCATGATTCATCAGCCCAGCGGCGGTGCTCAGGGGCAGGCAACAGATATTGATATTCAGGCCCGTGAAATCCTTATTATTCGTGAGCGCCTCAATCATTTGATGGCCGAGCACACCGGTCAGACCTATGAAACCATTGCTCATGATACCGAGCGCGACAATTTCATGAATGCCCAGCAATCTTGTGATTACGGTTTGGTTGATAAGGTCATGACTGACCGCAAATAAGCGGCTACGAACTCTCGCAGGTTTGCAGTAAGCCGCAAACTTGCAAAAACGGCGAAAAGGCGTCATCTTTAACTTAAGGTGCGTAAATCGCCACGCAAACAGAACAAGGTAGGTATTGATGAGTAGTAAAGACGGCACAGATGACAACGGCAAACTGCTGTACTGTTCCTTCTGTGGTAAAAGTCAGCATGAGGTCCGCAAATTAATTGCGGGTCCATCTGTCTTTATCTGTGATGAATGTGTCGATTTGTGTAATGACATTATTCGCGAAGAAGTTCAGGAAGCGGCAAGCGAGGCGGGCAAGGACAAATTGCCTACGCCCCAGGAAATCAATCACACCCTTGATCAGTATGTGATCGGTCAGGTTCGTGCCAAGAAAGTCTTGGCTGTAGCGGTATACAACCACTACAAACGTCTTCGATATGGTGACAAAAACAAAGACGATATCGAGCTGGGCAAAAGCAATATCTTGCTGATTGGCCCAACCGGTAGTGGTAAAACCTTACTGGCTGAGACGCTGGCGCGCTTGTTGGATGTACCGTTTACTATTGCAGATGCCACCACCTTAACCGAAGCCGGTTATGTGGGTGAAGATGTTGAAAACATCATTCAGAAATTGCTCCAGAAGTGCGATTACGATGTTGAAAAAGCCCAGATGGGTATTGTCTACATCGATGAAATAGACAAAATTTCGCGGAAATCAGATAATCCCTCCATCACCCGTGACGTTTCTGGTGAGGGCGTGCAGCAAGCCTTGCTGAAATTGATTGAGGGCACGGTTGCTTCAGTTCCTCCTCAGGGTGGTCGCAAGCATCCGCAGCAGGAATTTCTGCAGGTAGATACCTCGAATATTCTGTTTATCTGTGGCGGTGCTTTTGCCGGTCTCGACAAAGTTATTCGCGATCGCTCCGAAAAGGGCGGTATTGGTTTTGGCGCTGAAGTGAAAAGCAAAGATCAGGCGCGTAATATCGGTGAGGTTCTTGCTGATGTGGAGCCGGATGATTTGGTTCGCTACGGGCTGATTCCAGAGTTTGTAGGCCGCTTGCCCGTGCTGGCGACTTTGGAAGAGCTGGATGTTGACGCTCTTGTCAGTATTTTAACCGAACCTAAAAATGCCCTGACCAAGCAGTATTCAAAGCTGTTTGATATGGAAGGAGTTGAGGTCGATTTTCGTGAAGATGGTTTACGTTCAGTGGCAGAGAAAGCCATGACACGTAAAACCGGTGCTCGCGGGCTAAGATCTATCCTTGAGGCAGTTCTGTTGGATACCATGTACGATTTGCCGTCTATGGACAATGTCAGCAAAGTGGTTATCGACAGCTCGGTGATCAAGGGCGAATCTGCTCCTATCTTGGTTTACAGTGATAAGCGCAAAGCTGCTCCTGAAGAATAAACTCCGCTTTCCCGCCATTGCGAAATTATTTTTCGCAATGGCATCCTTTTTGTCGGCTTCTTTACAAGTCAAGTCTTGTTTTTACAAGATTAAGTCCCCATCTTAGGTTTAGACGTTCGTATATACGGACAAACCAAACCGCTGCGCGCGGATTGATCAAATACTATACGAGGCAAGGTAATGGCCGATAAGCGAGATATACAGGAACTGCCACTGCTGCCATTGCGCGATGTGGTTGTTTACCCGCACATGGTAATTCCCTTGTTTGTGGGTCGAGATAAATCGATTCGCGCCCTGGAATTGGCTATGGCAGCCAACAAAGAAATTGTTTTGGCTGCTCAGCGCAATCCGGATCTGGATGAGCCGGGTACCGATGATCTTTACGATATTGGCACCGTCGCCAATATTCTGCAGTTGCTGAAGTTGCCTGATGGCACTGTCAAGGTGCTGGTTGAAGGCAGTTACCGAGCTATGCTCAATGCTGTCACTGCCGAAGAAGATTACTTCAGTGCCGAGATTGAGGTTCTTGAAGAGATTAAAATCCCGGCAGAAGAAGCCGATGTGATGTTGCGCTCGGCTATTTCACAGTTTGAAAAATACATCAATCTCAGTAAGAAAATCCCCGCGGAAGTTTTAACCTCGCTGTCAGGCATCGATGATCCTGGTCGGCTTGGCGATACCGTCGCCGCCCACATGACTATGGAGCTTGAGCAAAAGCAGGCTGTTCTAGAGATGGTGGATGAGCGCGAACGTCTGGAACATTTAATGGGCCTGATGGAATCTGAAATTGATTTATTCCAAGTTGAAAAGCGTATTCGTGGCCGCGTTAAAAAACAGATGGAAAAAAGTCAGCGTGAGTATTATCTCAACGAGCAGATGAAAGCCATACAGCGCGAGCTAGGCGAATCCGAAGAGGGTGTTAACGAACTCGAGGAGCTGGAAGGTCGCGTCGAAAAAGCGGGTATGAGCAAAGAGGCCTTGGAAAAAGCTAAGTCGGAAATGGCAAAGCTGAAAATGATGTCGCCGATGTCCGCTGAGGCTTCAGTAGTGCGGGGTTATATCGACTGGCTGGTTAGCATTCCCTGGCAGAAGCGCTCGCGAGTGAAGCATGATTTGGCTCGTGCTGAAGAAATTCTGAACGAAGATCACTATGGTTTAGAAGAAGTTAAAGATCGTATCCTCGAATACCTCGCGGTGCAAAAACGTGTCAAAAAAGTCAAAGGTCCGGTGCTATGCTTGGTAGGGCCACCGGGTGTGGGTAAAACCTCACTGGGTGAGTCTATTGCTCGCGCCACTAATCGCAAGTTCGTGCGTATGGCCCTAGGTGGTGTTCGCGACGAAGCTGAGATTCGCGGTCACCGTCGGACTTATATTGGCTCTATGCCCGGTAAAGTAATTCAGAAAATGTCCAAGGCGGCGGTGCGTAACCCACTGTTTTTACTTGATGAGATAGACAAAATGGGTATGGATCACCGCGGTGATCCTGCTTCGGCACTGCTTGAAGTGCTCGATCCTGAACAAAACCACGCCTTTAATGATCATTATCTCGAAGTGGATTATGACCTGTCTGACACCATGTTTATTTGTACTTCCAACTCGCTGAATATCCCTCCAGCCCTGATGGACAGGATGGAAGTTATTCGTATACCGGGTTATACCGAAGACGAAAAAATCAATATTGCACGTCGCTACTTAATTCCCAAGCAGCTTAAAAATAACGGCCTGAGCATTAAGGAAGCGGATATTGATGATCTCGCCCTGCAGGATATTGTGCGTTACTACACGCGTGAAGCAGGTGTTCGTGGGCTTGAGCGGCAAGTCGCCAAAGTTTGTAGAAAAGTGGTTAAAAGTCTTGCCCTTAATGGCGAAAGCGGCACGGTATACGTTACCACTGCAAATTTGGAAGACTATCTCGGCGTGCGTCGCTACAGCTATGGTAAGGCTGAGGAGAAGAATCAAGTTGGTCAGGTAACAGGTCTGGCTTGGACACAGGTTGGCGGTGAACTGCTGACGATTGAGGCGGTATCGGTGGTCGGTAAGGGACGTCACATCAAGACTGGTTCTCTTGGCGATGTTATGCAGGAATCGATTCAGGCCGCTACCACGGTTGTTCGCAGTCGCTCCAAGCGATTAGGTATTCCAGCGCGCTACCATGACCGCCACGACATTCATATTCACATGCCCGAGGGAGCTACACCCAAGGACGGTCCTTCTGCGGGTGTTGGTATGTGTACCGCCCTAGTATCGGTGATTACCGGCATACCGGTGCGTTCGGATGTGGCCATGAC
This sequence comes from Zhongshania sp., assembly GCA_047624025.1. Taxonomy (GTDB): domain Bacteria; phylum Pseudomonadota; class Gammaproteobacteria; order Pseudomonadales; family Spongiibacteraceae; genus Spongiibacter. The sequence continues at coordinate 12,244 of JBLHPB010000034.1, read as the reverse complement.
AGGTGAGATTACTCTGCGCGGTCAAGTATTGGCTATTGGCGGTTTAAAAGAAAAACTGTTGGCAGCACACCGCGGCGGCATAAAAACCGTTATAATCCCTTCGGAAAACGAGAGAGACCTTAAAGAGATACCGGAAAATATTAAAGCGGACCTAGAAATTAGACCTGTAAAGTGGATAGACGAGGTGCTGAACATCGCTCTCGAAAGTATTCCAAAGGAAATTTCCGATGAAGCATATTTGGCCGGTATTGACGACAGTCACAAAAGTGTCGATGGGAATGATGATATCTTAGGGGAATCGCGCGCAAACGCACACTAGAAGCAGAGATTCCTTGACCACCTTGGGCACAGTTGGTATAAATCTCACTCTTTGAGCAGATGGTCGGAGTTAATTGCCTTATCTGGGTTTTAGCTTCAGCCATTAGTAAATAAAAATTTTTTTATAACAATTTAAGGGGAAGAATAAGTGAATAAATCTGAGTTAATTGACGCTATTGCTGAATCAGCAGACCTGTCCAAAGCAGCCGCTGGTCGCGCATTGGATGCAACGGTAGAAGCAATCACCAATGCACTGAAATCAGATGATTCAGTTTCTCTTGTTGGTTTTGGCACGTTTAGCGTGAAAGATCGTGCAGCACGCACTGGCCGCAACCCACAAACTGGCGCGCCAATTGAAATTGCTGCTGCCAAGATCCCAAGTTTTAAAGCTGGTAAAGCTTTGAAAGACGCCTGTAACCAAGGTTGACATAGCCGTTCCCGGATTGCTGGGAAGTCGCTATAGGGGTTAAACCTCTTACAGAAGGCGCATCGAGAGGTGCGCTTTTTTTTGATTAAGGATTAGGTTAGCGTCAATGCTGCAAAATATTCGCAATAACATTCAGGGTACCGCTGCTAAGGTCATTATCGCGCTGATCATTGTGCCTTTCGCATTGTTTGGTATAGACAGTTTATTTGGTGGTACTGCGCAACCACCAGCCGCTGTGATTAACGGTGAGAAAATTTCCGAAGGCGAATTGCAGCAGGCCATTGCTCTGCAAAAAAGACGTCTATTGGGTATGATGGGAGATCAAATTGATCCGACGATGCTGGATGATGCCATTTTACGCAAACCGGCACTAAATACTTTAATTAAGCAAAAACTGTTATTACAGGCTGCTGATGATGTGGGTATTGAGGTTTCAACTGCTCAGTTGCACGCCACCATTGCATCCATGCCTCAGTTCCAGGAGGGTGGGCAATTTTCCCAAGCTCGCTACGAACAAGTGCTAAGAGTACAGGGCTATAGCAGTAGCTTTTTCAAACAACTACTGAAATCCGACTTAACCATCCAACAATTGTCCAGTGCAGTTGCCGGCTCAGCCTTTGTCGGCGGTCCAGAGCTATCGCGCAGTGTGGGTTTGTTGCACGAAACTCGCGACTATCATTTTATCAAAGTAGCGAAGGCACCTTTTAATAAAGATATTGATATCAGTGCAGAGGATATCGAAGCTTATTACCAGGCTAATAAAGGCAAGTTTCAAAGCCAGGAAAAGCTTCGCTATTCTTATTTGGAACTCAAAGAATCTGCTTTTTATGAGCCCGTTTCTGAAGAGCAGCTTATGGCAGAATATCAGCGCCTGATTGAAGCCAATAACCAGCTTATTGAGCGCGAAGCTGCGCATATACTGATTGAAATAACTGATGAGCTAAATCGCGAGCAAGCCTTGCAGCAGTTACAGGGTATCCGCAGTGATATACAAGCCGGTGCAACTTTTGAAGCACAAGCTAAACAGTATTCCACTGATGCAGGATCATCTGCAGAGGGCGGGGCGCTGGGTTATACCTCGGGTGATAGTTTCCCGCCTGAATTTGAGGAAGCTTTGGCGAGCCTTAAAGCAGGTGAAGTGTCTCAGGTGGTTGAGACCGAAGCTGGTTTACATCTAATTAAATTGTTGGCTGTACGTAAGCCGGAATTGCCTAGTATAGATACAGCGCGCTTGGAAATTACCGAAAGATTGCGCGTTCAGCAGTCTCAACCCAAATTACTTAGTGCTGTAGAGCAGTTGCGTGACTTGGTGTTTAATGCCGAAAACTTGGCTATGCCAGCTAAAGAGCTTGGGCTGACAGTTCAGCAGAGTGAATGGCAAAATAAATTGGATAATAGCGGTTTGTTCGAATTTGCAGCGCTCAAAAATGCCGCTTTTGATGTCGAGCTTCGTAGCCAGGGCTTGAATAGCGAGGTATTTGAAATAACACCTGAACACTATGCGGTCATTCATGTCGAAGAATACAAGGCACCTGAATTATTGCCTCTGGACAAGGTGCGTAATCAAATTGTTAGCAGTTTAAGTGCACAGCGAGCTGAACTGGCTCTGGTTGCCGCCGCCGAGACAATGAAAGAGAGTCTAGAGCTGGGTAAGCGCGCTGAAGATGTTGCTAAGTTTGAAGATCTGCAATGGAATGGAATTGTGGCTGGAAAACGCGGTGATATTTCTGTGGACACAGCGATTCGCAACCGAGCATTTGGTATGTCTCGACCAGAATCTAAGCCTTCAGTCAGTGTGGTTCGATTGGGAAATGGCAATCGCGCAGTGGTGCAATTATTGGATGTTAAGTACGGTGAGCTACCTCAGTTGGACGTAGCCATGGCTGCTGATGCTGAAAGAAATGCCTACCGGAATAAATCATCGCAAGATTTTGCGGCATTCTTTAATGGCTTATGGAAACACGCTGAAATCAAGATTAATTGATTTAATTTGCTTAAAGCCTTATTTCACCTGCAGGTGAAATAAGGCTTTTATCTGGATGTATAAAAATAATGATTTCCCCGTTAGATCTTCGGCCCTTACGCGCAGGTCACGTTGATACTTGGTTTTGCTTTACTAATGACCATCGTCTTAATTCACGAATTGAATTATATGAAGCCATGCTGTCAGCCGCTGAACTACAACAATATCAGCAGTTAAAACACGCTGATAATGCTAGAGATTACCTCGTCAGTCGTGCATTGTTACGTACGGTACTTGCTGAATACTGTGATTTTAAACCGGAAGAATTGTGTTTCAGGGTGAATGATTTTGGCAAGCCGGAGCTAGATCACGCTGAACTGTTAACGTCCATTCAATTTAACACCGCCCATACCCGAGGACTTACCGTGTGTGTGGTGACACAGGATAATGTGGTGGGTGTTGATGTTGAGTGCCGAACTGAAAGCTCGGGAATACTCAGTGTTGCAGACGATTATTTTTCCCCTCTGGAGTTACAGGCGCTTAAAAGCCGTTCAGCTGAGCAGCAGCTAGATTATTTCTACCGTTACTGGACGCTAAAAGAAGCCTATATAAAAGCGCGTGGAGAGGGTTTATCGGTACCCCTGTATGATTTTTCTGTGCTTCTCGACGATGACGGTGAGTTTAAAGAATTTATTGGCCCTGAGGCCGAGCGCTGGGATTTTAGTGTGCTGGCTCAAAACACTGAGTACACCGCCTCATTGGCCATGGGTGGCAAGCTTGGTGATTTTAGTTTTTATAATAGTGTGCCGCTTGGCCCTCAGTATGAAAATACCGCGGCTAATGCATTCCGCCATACGGGCGCAGCGTCAAAGGCATCTCGCCGCAGTATGAATGGTTAATAAGATCGAGGTATTCACGGTGTTTAAAGTTTTAACCTTAAATCAAATTTCTAACAAGGGCTTGGCACGCCTGCCTGCCAATGATTACCAAGTTGGTACAGATCTTACTGAGCCGGATGGCATTTTATTGCGCAGTCATAAATTGCAGCCAAGTGAAATTGCTATATCTATAAAGGCCATAGCGCGAGCTGGTGCAGGCACCAATAATATTCCTATCGCCTCCTGTACTGAGCGCGGTATACCCGTATTCAATAGCCCTGGCGCCAATGCCAATGCGGTTAAGGAACTGGTTATTGCCGGCTTGGCATTGGGCTCCAGAGGGATACTGGAGGGGATTTCTTATGTAAATAGTCTCGTGGATATGACTGATGCCGCCGAGATGGCCAAGCTACTTGAGCAGGAAAAAAAGCGCTTCAAGGGAAATGAGCTTGCTGGCCAGACCCTGGGTGTTGTCGGTCTCGGTGCTATTGGATCAATGATCGCCAATGCGGCCTTGGGTTTGGGTATGGAAGTGGTTGGCTATGACCCTGCGCTGTCTGTGGATGCTGCTTGGCGGCTGCCCAGCTCGGTGAAGAAAATGGAGAATTTAAGCAGTCTCTTTGCCCGTGCAGATTACATCACTCTGCATTTGCCGGTGCTGGACTCTACTCGTGGATTGGTCAATAGGGATTTACTTGCTGGCTGTAAACCTGGTTGTTGTTTGTTGAACTTTGCCAGAGAGGAAATTGTTGACGTCAGTGCGGTCATTGACGCTCTGGATAACGGCAATTTACGCCAGTTTATTACTGATTTTCCGGTGCCGTCGCTGATTGGTCGTAGCGACACCGTACTGATGCCGCATATCGGCGCGAGCACGGATGAGGCTGAAGAGAATTGTGCCATTATGGTGGCTGAGCAGCTGGATGATTTCCTGCGCAATGGCAATATCAAGAATTCGGTTAACTTTCCAAATTTGCAGCTCGATCGCAGCGGCCTTTGTCGCTTGGCGATTGCTAACCACAATGTGCCGAAAATTTTGGGTAGTATATTAGGTATTCTCGCGGATGCCGATATCAACGTGGTTGATATGCTCAATAGAAGTCGCGATGAGATAGCCTATAATCTAATAGACTTGGGTAGCGATGTGGAAGCATCGTTGATTGCGAAACTTAGTGCGCTTGACGGCGTGATCAATGTTCGCTTGATTCACTGATGTTCGTGGTGACAAGTGTTTAATCTGGGGGTTGTATGGCCAGTCTTGATGATATTCAAACACTGCTAAAAGATCAGTCAGGGTCACCGCCTATAGATGCTTGGCATCCGGAATTAAGTGGTGATATAGATATTGTAATCAAGGCCGATGGTCGCTGGATACATGAAGGTGGCGAGATCAAGCGCCACACTTTAGTTAAATTATTCGCGTCGATACTACGCTGTGAAGATGACGGCGATCACTATTTAGTGACCCCAGTAGAAAAATGGCGAGTGCAGGTTGAAGATCTGCCTCTTTTAATAATTGACCTTGAATACCGCGGCGAGGGAAGTGCGGCAAGACTTGCAGTTAAAACTAATGTTGATGGCTGGTTTGAGCTTGGCGCTGAACACCCCTTAAAAGTCCTTGTCGATGACAGTAGTGGTGAACCTAGGCCTGAAGTGCTGACTAAACATGGATTGCTAGCGAGGGTGAATCGAGCTTGTTTTTATCGCATGGTCGATATGGCGGAATCCCAAGGCAAGGACTTGGTGCTAAAGGCGGGTGGTGAGGCTTTTGTTTTGGGGCAGAGTGCTTGAACTGACGGAGCTTGCTAGGAAATAACTTGGTATTAAAAAGGGCAGCCTAGGCTGCCCTTTTTGCTTTTACATATTAGGGTAATTTGGTCCACCCAAACCTTCCGGGGTCACCCACACAATATTCTGCGCTGGATCTTTGATATCACAGGTTTTGCAGTGCACGCAGTTCTGACCATTAATCTGGAACTTCGGTGTACCTGCTGCGTCTTCAATCACCTCATACACGCCGGCCGGGCAGTAGCGCTGAGCTGGCTCAGCATACTTGGGCAGGTTGTCACGAATTGGTAGCTCTGGATCCTTCAGTGTCAGATGGCAGGGCTGGTTTTCTTCGTGGTTGGTGTTTGACAGAAATACCGAGGTCAGTCGGTCGAAAGTGATTTTATTATCCGGCTTGGGGTAAGTGATTTCTTTGCAATCGGCGGCCAGCTTCATCTCAGCGTGATCGGGATGCGTGTCGTTCATGGTCCATGGCAGTTTACCGCCAAAGAGATTGAGATCGACAAAGGCGTACGCGGAGCCAAAGAGATTGCCAAATTTGTGCTGCGCGGGACCAAAATTACGCTGCTCGTAAAGCTCTTTATAGACAGAGGAATTCTCAAAGGCTTCTTTATACTCAGTTAATTCTTCACCACTGCGCTCATTCTCAGTAATCGCCTTGTGAACCACTTCGGCGGCAATCATCCCCGATTTCATGGCGGTGTGGCTGCCCTTGATCTTGGCAAAGTTCAGCGTGCCAGCATCACAGCCAATTAATAAACCACCAGGAAAGGTCATTTTGGGAAGTGACTGCAAGCCACCTTTGGAGATAGCTCGAGCGCCGTAGGAAATACGCTCGCCGCCTTCCAAGTATTGCATAATGGTGGGGTGCTTTTTGAAACGCTGAAATTCTTCAAAGGGCGACAAATAGGGGTTGTCATAGCAAAGATCAGTAATCAGACCAATCGACACCTGATTGTCTTCAATGTGGTAGAGGAAGCTGCCACCGGCGGCGCCATTTTCGGCTAGGGGCCAGCCAGCGGCGTGAATCACCTTGCCTTCTTCATGCTTGGCGGGGTCGATTTTCCACAATTCTTTAATGCCGAGTCCGTAGTGCTGGGGATCTTTGCCCGCATTTAGGTCAAATTTTTCCATTAACTGCTTGCCTAAATGACCGCGGCAACCTTCAGCAAACATGGTGTATTTAGCATGTAATTCCATGCCGGGCATATAGCTGTCTTTATGGCTGCCGTCTGCAGCAATACCCATGTCGCCGGTAGCCACACCTTTGACGCTACCATTGTCATTAAACAGAATTTCTGCGGCAGCAAAGCCTGGGTAGATTTCAGCACCCATGCCTTCAGCTTGTTCGGCCATCCAGCGGCAAAGATTGCCAAGGCTAATGATGTAATTGCCTTCATTATGCATGGTTTTAGGCACCGCAAAGCTGGGGACCTTGATGGCTTTTTCTGCGTTGACCATGTAGTAAATGTCATCTCTGGTGACTGGAGTATTTAATGGTGCGCCTTTTTCCTTCCAGTCAGGGAACAGTTCATTGAGGGCAGATGGCTCCAAAACAGCGCCAGAAAGTATATGGGCACCTACTTCAGAGCCTTTTTCGACAACGCAGACACTTATGTCTTTACCAGTGCTTTCGCTCAATTGACGAATTTTACAAGCAGCCGCTAATCCGGCAGGGCCAGCCCCGACGATTAGGACATCAAATTCCATTGATTCGCGTTCCACAGACTCTCTCCTCATTGTATGCTTTTCAGCATTAGCCCATTAAAAGGGCGATTTGTATCTAATTAAAGACCCAAATTATAAAACTACAGCCTATAAAAGGCTACTTTAAGCGCAGTTTAATTGTCTTGATTTACGGCCCTATGAAATTAATTTTCTATTGAAAAGTCTTTTTTAAACAAAAACTTAGTAAATATGCCCTTTTATTTGAGCAGAAATCATATAGCCAATATTAGTATGCTGAATACACTGCTTTTATTGACCTTGGCGCTTATACACGTCAATATATCCGCGCTTTTTACCGTGGCTATACTTGCTTGGATCCAAATACGGGTTCACTGCGTAGGGGTAAAGTCAATTCCAATTCATTTACGCGAATACTGGGGAATCCATGAAGGTTCTGGTTGCTGTCAAACGAGTAGTTGACTACAACGTGAAAGTGCGTCCGAAATCGGACGGCACCGGCGTTGATCTGAATAATGTCAAAATGGCGATAAACCCATTTTGTGAAATTGCCATTGAAGAAGCGGTACGCCTAAAAGAAAAGGGCGTTGTAACTGAGATAGTTGCTGTTTCTGTTGGTCCCAAAGTTTGCCAAGAGCAGATTCGTACTGCTTTGGCGCTGGGTGCTGACCGTGGCATTCTGGTTGAAACTGATGTCGAAGTTCAGCCACTAGCCATTGCTAAATTATTGAAAGCCGTTTGCGATAAAGAACAGCCGCAGATGGTTATTCTTGGCAAGCAGGCTATCGATGACGACAACAACCAGACTGGTCAGATGCTTGCTGCTTTAACCGGCATGTCTCAGGGTACTTTTGCCTCTGAAGTGGTCGTTGAAGGCGATAGCGTGACCGTGACTCGTGAAGTTGATACTGGTTCACAGGTCGTTAAATTGTCTCTGCCAGCAGTAATTACCACGGATTTACGCTTAAACGAGCCACGTTACGCATCATTGCCAAACATCATGAAGGCCAAGAAAAAGCCGATGGATGTAATGACTCCAGAAGATCTGGGCATCGACGTTACGCCTCGTGTCACTACCTTAAAAGTAGAGCCACCGGCTGAGCGTAAGGCGGGTATTAAAGTCGCTGATGTCGCTGAACTTGTCGATAAGCTGAAAAACGAGGCGAAGGTAATCTGATGAGCATTTTAATTCTTGCAGAACACAATAACGCCTCTATCAATGGCGCTACTCTGAATACGGTTGCTGCGGCGAAAGCCATTGGCGGTGATATTACTGTTTTGGTTGCCGGTGAAGCTTGTGGCGCTGCAGCAGAAGCGGCCGCGAAAATTGACGGCGTAAGCAAAGTATTAGTTGCCGACAATGCAGCCTACGGTCACCAGCTGGCTGAAAACGTTAGCTTGCTCGTTGCTGAACTGGGTAAAGATTACGGCTATATTTTGGCTCCAGCCTCTACCAATGGTAAAAATACTCTGCCACGCGCAGCGGCACTGTTGGATGTAGCGCAGATTTCCGAAATTATTTCGGTTGAAAGTGCTGATACTTTTAAGCGTCCAATCTACGCTGGTAACGTTATTGCCACCGTACAGTCGTCTGATGCTATTAAAGTGATTACCGTGCGTACTACGGCTTTTGATGCGGTTGCGGCAGAGGGTGGCAGTGCCACCGTTGAGGCGGTTGCTTCAGCTCATGACGCTGGTAATTCAAGTTATGTTCGCGAAGAAGTCGCTAAGAGTGATCGTCCCGACCTAACTGCAGCAAGTATTGTGGTTTCAGGTGGTCGCGGTATGCAAAATGGTGATAACTTTGCCATGTTGTACTCCTTGGCGGATAAGCTCGGCGCCGCAGTTGGCGCCTCGCGCGCAGCGGTTGACGCGGGTTTCGTACCCAACGACATGCAGGTCGGTCAGACCGGTAAAATCGTTGCTCCCGATCTGTATATCGCTATTGGTATTTCCGGCGCTATTCAGCATTTGGCTGGTATGAAAGACTCAAAAGTCATTGTTGCCATTAATAAAGACGAAGACGCACCGATTTTTCAGGTGGCGGATTATGGTCTGGTGGCAGACTTATTTAATGCAGTGCCTGAGCTTGATTCCAGCCTATAAGCTGTAAGCTACTGTAAAAAACCCGGTTTTTACCGGGTTTTTTTTCGTCTTAACATTGCTCTGGCTAATATTGCTGGCAGGGCTTGCCTCCCCTACAGCAAAGTGTAAGCTTGGCTGGGGGATGAAAATTGAATTTTTACTGAGGGGATTGAAATGAAACAGCTAGGGTGCTTGTTAATACTGTTTTTACAGGCCAGCTTGCTCAATGCTTTGGATCTGCAAGCTGATAGCTCAAGACTGAGCTTTGTGACTATTAAAAATGATGCTATTGCCGAAGTGATGAACTTTTCAGGTCTGAGCGGTAGCATAGATCCAAAATCTGGTGCGGCGCATATTGATGTTGTTTTGAACAGCGTGGTCAGTGGCATTGAGATACGCGACACGCGTCTACGCGAGCAACTGTTTGAAACCAAGCGTTTCCCCATGGCGAGTTTTTCGACCAGTGTAGATATGAAATCCCTAGGCCAATTGCAAGTAGGCGAACAATTAACCACAAGCTTAAATGGCCAGCTGTCATTACATGGTGTGGTCGCGCCACTGAAGTTTGATGTGGTGATCAGTAAACTTAGTAGTGGTGCTTTTCACGCGGCCACACTGTCTCCGGGGCTAATCGATACCAAGCGCTTTGAGTTGGTTGCCGGCGTTGGCAAGCTGCGCAGTATAGCGGGTCTGGCGAGTATTGGCTTAACGGTTCCGGTAACTTTTTCAGTTGTTTTTCAATAGCTTGAGTAACTTTTTTAAAGTTAATTATTATATAAAGTTGGCGACGGTTTAGTCCCGCCGCAACTTGTCTGAAATCCCAATAGGTGTGGGGTAGTTTAAAACCACGATATAGGACGACACCACAAAGCTGATGATTGCTGTGGCCTGAATAAGGTGAGAGGCTTCGCGGCCGATCAAGGTCATCTCCGTGGCGACGTAGGCGATGAGCAAGGAAAACTCACTTATCTGGCCCATTCTAAAGCCCAAATCCCATGCCAGTTGCTTAGTTTCACTCATGCCATGGATCAGAAAGCGGAATATAATCGGTTTAAGTACCAATACCAGTGCCGCCAGAATACTTGCTGGCACAATAATTTCACTGAGTAAGCCTAGATCAAAGCGCGCACCTAGCGAGAAGAAAAACAGGATTAAAAAGAAATCCCGCAAGGGCTTAAGGTTGATCGCAATATATTGGGAGATGGGGCTCGTTGCTAGGCTGATGCCGCCCAGAAAAGCGCCAATCTCAGAAGAAAGCCCGAGAGTGTGAGCTGCCTCGGTCATGCCCAAGCACCAGCCTATAGCCAGTAGAAATATGTATTCATGGAAGCGGTCAAAACGTCGTAGCAGCGGTAATAAAACCCAGCGCACGGCGGTAAAGGCGAAAACCACCAGCAAGGGCAGGGCGATCAAGGTTTTGAACAGGCTTTGGGCTGAAAAATCGCCTAAACTCATGCTGAGTAGAGTCATCAGTACAAAAATGGCGATCAAATCTTGCAGTAATAGTAATCCAACCATGAGCTCACCGGTATGACGGTGGTGAAGCGCTGTGGTTGGCAAAAGCTTTATGCCAATAATAGTACTGGAAAACATCATGGCGGCGCCGATAACTGCGCACTCAGTGGTGCTGAAGCCAAAGCTGGCGGCCAGAGCATAGCCGATGGCAGCAAAAGCCATAGAGCTGACGATGGCGACCACGGTGGCTTTTTTCAGTGTGGCGAGCAGGGCCTTGGGTTGCATATCCAAGCCCAGCAGAAAAAGCAGGAAGATAATGCCAAATTCAGCGATTTCAGCCAATAAGTTCACGTCGGTAACCCAGCCAGCCCCGTGCGGGCCAATAATAGCGCCAAGGGCAATATAGGCGATTAACAGGGGTTGTCGGGTGAACAGGGCCAGGGACGCGAGTACGGCCGCGCCACTGAAAATGAGGAAAAACGATGATGTCAGGCTTGCTTCCACGCAAATTCCTCAAAAGCGGCTGGGTTAACCTTATCATCACATAGGCCGCTGTAGGGAAACAATAGAGACTGAAGATGAATGCCGCCTAGTGGGCGGCGAAGGGCTGGCCTAGCGGCGACGGAAGATGGGCAACGCTTGATCTGCTGAGGGCTGGTAGGCCTCTGAAAAATCATTAAAGCTAGCCAGTGCTTCTGTTAAGTCGCTATTTTGTAGGGCAAAGCTGTTAAAGCCACAGCGCTTAAGGAAATACAACTGATCGCGCATAAAGTCGCCAATAGCGCGTAATTCACCGGTAAAGCCAAGCTGCTCACGCAGCTCGCGGCCATAGGAGAAGCCTCGGCCATCGGCAAATTTGGGGAAATCCACGGCAATCAGGCTTAAAGAATGAGTGTCATTGGCAATGCCTTTGGGGGATTCATCGCTGGCCAGAAATACAGCGATCTCGCCCAGGGCCAGCAGTTCTTCTTTGCGGGCCTTCCACAGGGCCAAAGGAACAATATAACCACCACTTGCAGGTAGATTTTCGCTGTCGCGCCAAACCTGCCATTGATCGTCTACAATTTGCAGATCTTTAATGATCTCAGGCATATGCACTCTCCTTAAACGGGTCCATACCGACGCGACGCACGGTATCCAAAAAGCACTCTTCGGGCTGACGGAGTGAAACGTAAGTTTGCAGGACTTTTTCGATCACGTCCGGCACTTGATCTTGGGCAAAAGATGGCCCTAGAATTTTGCCAATAGAGGCATCCAAGCCCTGACTTCCGCCCAATGATATTTGGTAGAACTCCTGACCTTTCTTGTCTACCCCAAGAATACCAATATGGCCGATATGATGGTGACCACAGGCGTTCATGCAGCCAGAAATGTTCAGCTCGATTTGGCCCAAGTCATAAACATAGTCCAAATCCTCAAAACGGCGCTGGATGGCTTCGGCTATGGGGATGGACTTGGCGTTGGCCAGTGAGCAGAAATCGCCACCGGGGCAGCAAATAATGTCGTTAAGGGTGCCAATCACAGGAGCGGCAATTTCCAGTTCGACGAGTTCTTGCCACAGCGTAAACAGTTTTGATTGCTCAATGTCTGGCAGCACCATGTTTTGCTGGTGGGTGTTGCGAATCTCGCCAAAACTGTAGCGCT